>JAYVOI010000348.1:0-16467 GCA_043758005.1 Ilumatobacteraceae bacterium | reverse complement strand
GAGGCGATCGCACCGTACGCCTGGCGTACGACCGCTACGGCTCGCTGGTCTACACGTTCTGCCGCCGCACCGTGGGCCACCACGACGCGACGGAGCTTGCGCAGGATGTGTTCGTCGCGGCATGGCGTGCGCAGCGATCGTGCGATCCCGGTCGTGGCGGGCTCAGTGGCTGGTTGATGGCCATCGCCCGCAACAAGGTGATCGATCACCTGCGCCGGCGGGGCCGGCGACCGCTGACCGACGCCGATGCCGACAGCGCTTCGATCGCCAACTTGCGCAATGACGAGGTCGACATGGTCGCCAATTGCATGTTGCTCGCCGAGGCGCTCGGTGAGCTCGCTCCGCGCGCCCGCGCGAGGTCGTGGAACTGGCGTTCCTGCACGACTTGACGCACGAACAGATCGCCGCCAAGACCCACCTCCCCCTCGGAACGGTGAAGAGCGACGTCCGTCGAAGCCTGCCGCTCTTGCATCGCGCGCTCGCCGGGCTGAGCAGCGGAGGCAGCCATGAATGACATCCCGCGTCCTGACGGCGTCGACGCCGATCTGGCCCAACTGCGAGCGATCGCCGGCCACGTCACCGACGAGGACTTCGAGCGCGACGAGCCCCCCGCCTCGATGTGGTCCGCAATCGCAGCAACCGCAGGTCAACCCGACCACAACGTCGCCACACTTCGGCGCACGCATCGTCGCGTGTGGCTCGGTGCAGCTGCCGTCATGGTCGCCAGCTTGGGCATCGTCGGTGGATTGGTGGTGTCGGGGGGCGACAACGGAAACGTCGTCGCCGAAACCGCACTCAGCAACCAAGGACTCAGCCCCCTGGGCTCGGCGTCGTCGGGCAAGGCGGAGATCATCCGACGGGGCACCTCGTACCTGCTGCACCTCGACGTCAGTCGAGTGCCGAACGAACCGGCGAGCTATGTCGAAGTGTGGCTGATCGATCGCCAGGTCAAGGGGATGATCTCGTTGGGTCCATTCCACGGCAACGGTGACTACGTCATCCCGGCCGGCGTCGACCCGGCGAAGTACCCCATCGTCGACGTGTCGATCGAGCCCTCCGACGAGGTACCCACGCACAGCGGCGTCAGCATCGTTCGGGGCATCGCAGCAACGTGAGCAATCCGCAGCTACCCGACCGCGCCGAAGTCGTGATCGTCGGTGCTGGGCTTGCCGGTCTGGCCGCAGCTCGAGTGCTCCACGAGGCCGGCCGCGACATCGTGGTCGTCGAAGCATCCGACGACGTCGGGGGGCGGGTCCGCACCGATGTTGTCGAAGGGTTTCGTCTCGATCGTGGGTTCCAGGTGCTGCTGACGGTGTATCCGGAGGCAGCGGCGCAACTCGATCTCGACGCGCTGCAGTTGCGGTGCTTCGAACCCGGTGCGGTCGTCTGGCATGACGATCGCTTCGACACCATCGGTGATCCGTTCCGTCACCCGTCGTCGCTCCTCTCATCGCTCACGGCGCGGGTCGGTTCGCCGCTCGACAAGCTGCGCGTGCTCGGGCTGCGGCGGCGATTGCTCGCCCGCGACCCGCGAGCGCTCATGCGCAAACCGGACGGCACCACCCGCCAGGCGTTGGAAGCTGCGGGTTTCTCCGACTCGATGATCACGCGATTCTTCCGACCACTGTTCGGCGGCATACAACTCGACACGAACCTCGCCGCCAGCAGTCGAATGTTCGAGGTGCTGTTTCGCACGCTGTCGCAGGGCGACACTGCGGTGCCCGCCCGCGGCATGGGCGAGATCCCCCGTCAACTCGCCGCACCGGTGCTGGATCGCGTGGTGCTCGGGACCCGCGTGGCAACCGTCGAGGGCAACCGTGTAGCCACAGTCGACGGCCGATCGGTCGGCGCCACAAAGGTCATCGTCGCGGCCGAGGGTCCGGTGGCATCGACGTTGCTGCACCTCCCTACGGTCCCGTCCAGACCGGTGACGTCGGTGTGGTTCGCCGCCGACCTCCCACCGACCTCGTCGAAGATGATCGTGCTGAACGGAACCGGCACCGGCCACGTCTTCAACGTCGCCGTCATGACCAACGTCGCTGCGGAGTACGGCGCAGGAGGCCGGGCCGTGATCGTCGCCTCGTGCCCGGGGGTGTGCGATCCCGCCCTCGAGCCGATCGTGCGGCAGGAGCTCCGGGCGTGGTGGGGTGGCGCCGTCGACACGTGGCGACATCTGCGCACCGATGCCATCGCTCACGCCCAACCCGACCACGTTCCCCCACATCCGCCCAAGCAGCGGGTGCATCTCGAAGGTGACCTGTTCGTCTGCGGCGATCATCGCGATACGGGCTCGATCCAGGGCGCGCTGTTCTCCGGGCGACGGTGTGGCGAGGCCGTCTTGGCCAGCCTCGCCGCTGCCAATGTTGGATAGATCTTGGCGATTGCATCCATCCGACGTCGTTTGGACGTAGTAATGGATCATGGCCCGCTACATCGTCACTGTTCGCACACCCCGAAATCCACAAGAGGCGTTCGACTACATGGCCGACCTCCGCAACTTCGCCGAATGGGATCCGGGCGTGAAGCGCGTGACCCAGATCGACGGCACAGGCGGCGGCGCATCTGCTTCGTTCGATGTGGTGGTGGCATCCGGTCGTGGTGAGCTCACGCTGAGATACGCCACCAAGCAGTACGAGGAACCCCGACTCGTCGTGATCGCGGCGCGCATCCGAATGCTGACCTCGATCGACCGGATCTCGATCAAGACGGACGGACCGTCCGGCTGCCTCGTGACGTACGACGCCGAGCTCCGGCTGAACGGCCCGCTGCGATTGGCGGACTTCGCGTTGAAGCCGACGTTCAAGCGAATCGGCGACCGCGCCGCACGGGGGCTGGTTGTGGCGCTCGCCGGAGATGTCGTCGCATCGTGAACGTCGCCGGCGTGGTCGACTCGTTGATGGAGATGCCCGTCGTACCGAGCTTCACCAAGATCGGGTACCAGTTGCGGTCCCGCCTCGAGCGCTGGACCGATACCGCGGGATACGACCTCACCGGCCGCACGATCATCGTCACGGGCGCGACCTCGGGGCTCGGTCGTCAGGCCGCCGAGCAGTTCGCCGGCCTCGGTGCCCACGTGGTGATCTCCGGGCGCGACGCCGCGAAGGCCGATCGGGTGCGCCGCGAGATCGCGAAACGCACCGGTTCAGCGGCCCTGACCGTCGCCTGCGCCGACATGGGCGAGCTCGACCAAGTCCGATCGATGGCCGCTCGGCTGTTGGTCGAGCACTCGACGATCGATGTGCTCGTGCACAACGCCGGTGCACTCAGCGCCCACCGCTCGGTGAACAGTGCCGGCATCGAAACGACCATCGCCGGCCAGGTGCTCGGACCATTCCTGCTGACCAGCTTGTTGCTGCCCGCACTCGCAGACACCTCACCGGGGAGAGTGCTGACGATGTCGTCGGGCGGGATGTACGCGGCGCCGTTGACGGTCGACCATCTGCAGATGACCGACGCCGAGTACCGGGGCAGCGAGCAGTACGCGAGGGCCAAGCGGGCGCAGGTGACCCTCAACGAGATGTGGGCGACTCGGGTGGACCGCACGGCCGTGGTGTTCCATGCCCTGCACCCCGGTTGGGCCGACACCCCTGGCGTCGCCGCCTCGCTCCCGCAATTTCGCCGGGTGATGCGCCCGCTGCTGCGGACACCCGCGGAGGGTGCCGACACACTGGTGTGGCTGGCCGCGGATGATGGCGACCCACGACGGACCAGCGGCGACTTCTGGCTCGACCGTCGCCGCCGCAATATCCATCGACTGCCGTCGACCAGGCGATCCGACACGCCGCAGCGACGAGACGAGTTGTGGGATTGGTGCGTCGCCCGGACCGGCGCTCGGATCGGCGGCGTCAGCTGACGATCGGGCGTTGGATCCTCGGCCTGTCGCCGGCCGGCTCCGGGCGACCGAACAGAAATCCCTGACCGAACCTGCAGCCCATCTCGATGAGTGCGGCGGCCTGTTCGGCGGTCTCGATTCCTTCGGCGACGACGGCAATGCCGAGTTCGTCGGCAAGAGAGATGATCGAGCGGGCGATCGCTGCGTCTCGCGTGCGCAGCCCGAGACCGGCCACGAAGAGGCGGTCGATCTTCAGCGCGTTGACGGGAAACTGCCGGAGGTACGTCAGGCTGGCCCACCCGGTGCCGAAGTCATCGATGGAGATCGACACGCCGAGATCGCGGATCGTGTGCAGGCTCCGCGTCGCCTTGTCGAGGTCCTGCACGAGTGACGTCTCGGTGATCTCCAACCACAGCTTGCCGGCGGGCAGGCCGGTTGCAGCGAGGGTCTCGGTAAGTCGTTCGGGCAATCGATCATCGAACAGCTGCACGCAGGACAGGTTGACCGCGAGGTACACGTCTTCGCCCGCGTCATGCCAGACCCTGGCCTGTTTGCAGGCGATCTGCAGCACGTTCTGCCCGAGATGGATGATGTGGCCCGAGCGCTCGGCGTCGTCGATGAACTCGTCCGGTCGCAGGAGGCCGCGCTTGGGGTGTTGCCACCGCGCCAGTGCTTCGACGCCGACCACGACGTGATCGGCGAGCTGCACGACCGGTTGGTAGTGAACGATGAACTCGCTGTTGGCCGTTGCTTGCTGGATCTGTGCCGCCACAGCTGGGTCGACACGCAGGCCGGCGCGGGGACGCATGTTGCCGGGGACCGGCCGATTGACCATGACGGCACCGATTGCCCGACCACTGCCGTCGCGCACCAACGTGGTCGACCCGAGCAACTGGATCGTGGAGCCGTCACGACGTCGCACGGCGAGCTGCCCGTGCCACCTTCCCTCGGTGTGCAGTTGCCGATCGGCGCGCATGCGCTGCCGTTCGGACCCGAGCCAGGTGTTGACTTCGTTCAGCGGTCTGCCGACGACCTCGGAGTTGTTCCATCCATAGAGCTCCTCCGCGGCGCGGTTGAAGCTCTGGACGCGGAAGTCGTCGAGATCCGTGACGATGACCGCATCGGCGACTTCGGTACGGAGACCGAGCGCATGGAGGACGAAGTCGTGCGGAAGCGGGCTCTCCCACAGCGGGAATCCCGGAGACGGGGCTTCGTGCCACGCGACACTGGCGATGCCGGCAGTCGTGCGGCTCGGTCGACGCTTGTCCTCGTACATGTCCGCGTCCGCGGCCCGCAACAACGAATCGACTGTTGACCCGGCTTCGCTGGAGGCAATGCCGACGGACACGCCGCTCAACACCTCCGTCGCATCGATTTGAAATGGCTCGGACATCACTGACCGCAAGCGCTGGGCCAGGATCACGGCTTGCCGCTGACCGAGGCCGGGGCACACGAGCACGAACTCGTCACCGCCCAGCCTGCACAGCCGATCCTGCCGGCGCACAGCCCTGGAGGTCCTCGCCGCCACCTTGGACAGCAGATCGTCACCGGCGTGATGGCCGTATCGGTCGTTGACGTCCTTGAAGTCGTCGATATCCAGGTAGAGCACCCATACGGGCCGGTCCCGAGTGCGGGCGAGAACCAGTTGCTGCCCGATGAATCGGGTCGCCGCCCGCCGGTTGGGAAGACCGGTCAGCGTGTCCGTCTCGCCCAGTTCGACCAGGCGATCCGTCATCAGCTTGCGGGCAGTGATGTCGACATGAAAGACGACAGCGCCGGCGCCGGCATCGACCGGCGCCGACGAGGCGCTGAGCATGAACCACCGGTCCTCGATCGGCGACGGGCCGGGATACTCGAACTCGAATCGCTCGCGATCGCCATGGAGGATCTGGCGAAGCCCCTGCGCGACAGCAGTTGAAGCGGCTGTCGCGGACCGATCACACACCGACAGGTAGTTGACGCCGGGACCCGTCGTGGCCGTCGAACCCCCGTTGAGGTGGGCGAACAACCGCCATGCCTCGTTCGTGTCGAGGATCACACCCTTCCCGTCGATGACGGCAGCACATGCGGCCAGCCGATCGAAGGCGCTTGATCGCCAAGCCGCCACCGAGTCGGGTCGAGTTTCGGCGACCGTCATTCACCGCGCTCTACCCAACAACGGGCCCGGTTCAAACCTTGGCGTACTTCACGTTGATGCTGCCACCACTGGCCTTCACATCGATGAGCTGGTCCGCGGAGGGGTCGGTGCGGACATCGACATGGGTGGATCCGCCCTCGGCGCGAGCCTTGACGTGGTATTCCGTGCGGTCGTCCGGCAATGCAACATCGATCTTGCCGCCGTTGACACGGGCCTTGACAGTGTGCGGTGACGACACGAACTGCAGGTGAGCGTCGCCCCCGTTGATCGAGACATCGGCGTCGCCGCTGATGCCGGAGAGATCGACGCTCACACCGTCGCCCTGGGCGACGAGTGAGACGTGTCGGGGCACGTGCACCACGAAGTCGACTCCACACGAGGGTGCGAGCACGTCGAGACCGCAGTCGGATCGCAAGCGGAGGTGGTCGCCGTCGACGGTCTCGGAGTGATCTGCGCTGCGGAGACCGCCGTGCGTCGTGACGTCGACGGTGACGACCGGGTCGTTCGTTCCGATGACCCGGAGTGAGCCCGACGACATGTCGACATCGACCACGTTGACAGTGCCGGCGAATTGGCGGCTGGAGTGATGACTCTGATCAGTGACGAGGTCGAGAACGACCACGCCACCAGCCATCACGGCAACGGCGCCCACGCGGATGAGGACTTTGGTGCGCGTTCGCCATCTCCTCGGTGGCTCGTCGGGCTGCAGTTCCGGGTCTGGCGCCTGGGGAACGTACGGGGGTTCGAGTGTTGCGGTGGAGTTCATGGAGCCACCGTGACGAACCAACCTGACGTGCGGCTGAGGTTGCGCTGACGTGGCGATGCGCCGGCGGAAACTCCTCTGACATCTCCGCTTGACCTTCGAGTCGACTCAAAGGTTTACGGTCGAGGGGTGACCCCAGGCGACAGTGTTCGGCCCCGTTGGCCATTGGCCCTCCTGTTGGTTGTCGCAGCCCTGCTCTTCGTCGTAGGAGTCGTCGCCGAACGTCACCTCACCGACACCCACGCGGAGCATCAGGACTCAACACTGACCACACACGTCGAGGGCAGTGACGAGACCGCAGAGGCACCAGCCGAGGGAGTCGACTCGTCGACCAGAGTCGAGCCGACGGCGGAGACGGTCTTCGGCATCAACGTCGAATCAACCGGTTTGGCCATCGCGGCCGTGCTTGCATCGCTTGCACTCGCACTGATGGCGTGGCGTCGTAGGAACCAGATCGTCGTGCTGGCGATCGCAGCGTTCGCCGCCGCATTTACGATGCTCGACGTCGCCGAGCTTGACCATCAGATCCGGGAATCACGGATCGGGCTCGCCTCCCTCGCGGCAGTGGTCGCCGTCCTTCACGCCGCGGTGCTGGTGGTTGCGACCGGCGGTCGGCGTTCCTCGTCGGTCTGATCAGGGTGCGGAAGGATCAGCGAGAACGTCGTCCGTCTCGATGCCAGAGCCTTCGTCGGCCACGTCGACGGCCGCCCACGCCGTGCTCGCGTCGCGAACGGTTCCCGATGACTTCGCAACCAACGATGACCCTGTTGAGTTCGTCACCTGAGAACGATCCTTCAGCGCCGTACGACTGCCCGCTCGTTCATGGCAATCGGGCCATCTTGCGACAGGCGCTCGACGTGCTCGTGGACAATGCGCTCGAACATGGAGCAGATGAGGTCCTCATCGAACACCACGCTCACTCCGAGACGCTGACGATCTCGATCTCCGACGAAGGAGCGGGGCTCACGAACTCGCCGCCCGACGACCTCCACGGTCTCGGCCTGCCGTTGGCTCGTCGACTGGTCGCCTCGATGCCGGGCCGGCTGGTCATCGCTGGGGCCGCCGCACACCCACGAGTGGACATCGTGCTGCAGCGGGCTGTCCCTGCAGCGGCGGCCGGTGCTGCACCTTTGCCGCACCGAGTCACGGCGATTGGACCGCACCGTCTTGCCATCGCACTCGATGACCTGCCAGCTCGGCGCCGAGGTCGGGCTCATCTAGTTGCGAGGGCACTGAGGATGGGTGCGGGTGGTGCAGGTGGGTACGTTCGTGGATCAGGTTGACCGCCAGCATCAGCTCACCGTCGGCGAGGAGCTCGCGGGGCGTTCCGGCGCCGACGAAGCGGTGATCCTCGCCGAACACCACGCAGCGATCGGCGAGGTGGTCGATGGACTCCAGATCGTGCGTGGCCATCACGATGGTCTTGCCGGCATCGTGGAGCTCGGCGATCAGCTCGATCAGCCACTGCTGGGTGCGCGGGTCGAGCGCTGCCGTCGGCTCGTCGAACAGCAACACCTCCGGGTTCATGATCAGGACTGACGCGATCGCCACGCGCTTCTTCTGCCCGCCCGACAGTTGATACGGGGCCCGGTCGGCGAGGTCAATGATGTCGAGCATCGACAGCGTGTCGCGCACCCGCTCCTCGACCTCTGCGGCGGCCAGACCGAGGTTGAGCGGCCCGAACGCCAGCTCGTCGCGCACGGTCGCCGAGAAGACCTGGGAGTCGGAGTTCTGGAAGACGAAGCCGACGCGACTGCGAAAGCCGCGATTGAACTGCTCGTCTTCCAGAGCGGCCTCGGTGACCTCCGAACCGAACGCGGTGAAGGAACCGGCATCGGGGAACAGCAACCCGGCCAGCACTTTGAGCAGCGTCGACTTCCCACAGCCGTTCGCACCGAGCAGGGCGACACGCTCGCCACCATGCACTACCAGTGACACATCGTTCAACGCCGCGAAGCGATCGAGATAGGCGTACGACACGCCGTCGATCGCCAGGACCGGCTCAGCGACCGACAGCACGATCGACCCCCAGCATCACGACGATCGCTGCGGCGCAAACCAGCATCCATACGACGTCGGTCGGCTTGATACGTCGCAGCGCGAGCGTGCGCGGTTGGCCGGAGTATCCCCTGGAAACCATCGCCTGGTGGACCTCTTCCGACATGGCATGGGCCTTGCCGAACAGCGCACCTGCCGTGCTGGCAACGAACAGCCTGCCTGATGTCACCGACCGGTCGACGTTGGCCGAGCGCGCCTTTCGCGCCTCGTACATGTCGGTGACGGACCCGAGGAGGTGGAACACATAGCGATAGGCCATTCCCAGCACGAGGATGAACATGCGTGGCACGAACATCGCCCGCAGTGCCCCGAGCAACCGCATCCACGGTGTGGTGAGGGTCAGCAGCACGACGAACGAGATCGACGCGGCGACTCGGGTGACGACCAGCCCGGCAGCGCGCAGACCCTGGCTGGTGAGCCCGACGCGGTGACCGAACCAGTGCCCCATCGGCACGACGATGTGGCCGGGCGTGATGAAGCTGAACATCGCCGGTATCACCACGATGCCCGTGAAGACCGGCACGAAGAGCCAGACGCGTTTGATGAAGTACGGCACCGAGATCTGCGAAGCAGCGGCGATCAGGACGGCCGCCGCGCACGCGCCGAGCAGAACCGGGATGTTACGGAGGAAGGCGACTGCGACCACGAACGAGAACATGGTGACCGCTTTGGCGCGCGGCTCGATCCGTTGCAGCAGGCCCGGCTGAGCGGCGATGTCGTCGGTGAACAGTGCGTGCCGGATCACGCTCGAGGCACCCGTGATGGTCTTGTCGATGAAGTTCTTCTTGCTGCGCACTCCGATGCAGCCACACGGGCACAGACCGATTTCGCGTTGCAGCAGCCATGCCGGTGTGGCCGTGGTGCGGTCCGCCGAAACCTGGTCGAGGTCGATGGTCACGGGGACGACATGGCCCGAGATCGATCGGCACGCAGCCGAGCCATGAGGCGGACGGCCAGGAACAGGAGGTACACCACGACCGAGATCGCCGCGACCCCGACAAGTGCCGAAACGACGTACGCGACGTTGGGGTGCTCGCCACTGCCGAACCCGTAGCCACCCAGCACGGCGTGGTTCCAGAACGAGCTCCAGCGCGCCAGGCCGGTCGGGACTGCCTGCAGGTTGTACCGGCCGAGGTCGAGGTGCCCGGGACGGTCCTCCCCGAAAGCACCGCCGGGCGCAAGCAGGCCGAGTGGGGTCAAGACGGCAAGCACGCCCAGGCCCAGCATCGCCCAGCGCCAACCGAGTGGTCGGCGCGCCGGCATCTCGCCATCGAGTTGCACCGTTGGGTGATTGATGCGCAGGACCGGCACGTTGGCCCGCTGCAGGTACGCGATCACACCGAACGTCAGTGCGAACTCGGCGAGCCCGGCGACGGTCAGGTGGGCGAGCGCCATTGCCGGAACCGTTTGGGAGAGGTGGAACGGGGCGTACAAGGGGGTGCCATCGGCGGCCTTGAACATCTCCGGCTGGACGCCGAACTCGATCGCCGCACACATCGCCGCGGCGTTGAGCCCGGCGTACGCCCCCAAGCCCGCCGCAACCGCTCGGCGTGGGTTGGTCAAGGTCATCTTGTGGGTCAGCACCCTGTAGAGCCCGTAGCCGACGAACGGCAGGACGACGGCCATGTTGAAGCAGTTCACGGCGATCGACAGCACGCCCCCGTCGCCGAAGAACAGCGCTTGAATGATCAACGCAGCGGACACGGCGATCACGGCAGCCCAGGGGCCGAGCAGTATCGCGGTCAAGGTGCCGGCGACACCGTGGGCCGTCGTGCCGTCCGGCACCGGGATGTTGAACATCATCACGATGAAGCTGAACGAAGCGCCGAGGGCGACATACGGGACGTACCTCGACGTGATCACCTTGCGAACCCGACGTCCGGCGGTGACCCAGAACGGGACCATCGCCGCCCCGAAGGTGCCGCAGGTCGACGGGCTGAGATATCCGTCCGGTATGTGCACAACACCCCCTTTCGAGCCGTACCCGTATTGCGAACCACTTGCAAAACGAGTCTGACAAACCTCCCCGGCCCCGTCAACCCCTCGAACCCGCGTTGCCGGCGCGATGGTCGACAATTTGTGTAACGGTCGTGTTCTCGGACACGATCTCGAACACCACAGTTCGCCATGTCATGCGGACGAGAAGGGACATCCATGGTCAAGCCGTCATTCGGCATCTTCGATCACATCGAAGACATTCCCGGCACCTCGACTCCGAAGCTGTTGAGAGACCGGCTCGATCTGATCAAAATGGCCGACGAAGCCGGCTTCGCCGGCTTTCACCTCGCCGAACACCATGGGACGGATCTGTGCATGGCACCGAACCAGGAGGTGTTCATCGCCGCGGCGTCGCAGATCACCAAGAACATCCGTCTCGGGCCACTCGTGAAGTTGCTCCCCTTGCATCACCCGGTTCGGATCATCGAGGACATGGTCGTGGTCGACAACCTGACCAATGGTCGGCTCGACTTCGGCGTGGGCCGCGGCGTTGCGCCCATCGAGCACTACTGGTTCGGCAGCAACTGGCATGATTCGAAGGAGCGCTTCGTCGACGTGCTCGGCATCATCTGCGAGGCATTCGCCAACGGGGAGATCAGCAGCGAGAACTCGAAGTTCTACGACTTCCCGACGATTCCGCTGTCGACCAAGCCCGTCCAGAACCCGATCCCGTTCTGGTACCCGGGAAGCCCGATCACCGCCGGCCGGCACGGCATGAACCTGATGTGGCCCGGACCGATCGACCAGGCCGCCCACGACCTCTACGTCGAGACGTGGAACGCACACCGCGGCGACACGCACCGCGTCGACGGTCCCGATTCGGTGCCGCGGGTCGGCTGCACGATGGTGCTGGCAATCAGCCCGACGGAGAGCGAGTCGCTCGACGTCGTTCGGCGGACGATGGGTGGTCTGATGCGACGGACCCACAACGTGCACAAGTTCGATCATCTCGTGCTGAGCGACGAGGAGTGCGATGCCGCGCTCGGACCGCTTCGCAACATCATGTCGCACATGGAGGCAGCGATTCAGTTCGGCGCCGGAACTGCCGAGCAGATCAAGGACCGTTTCGCCGCCGTCCTCGAGCCCGGCTTGACCGACTACATCGTGCTGCAGCTCCCCGCCGGCGACATGACACTCGACGAGGCCAAGCGCACGATGGACCTCTTCTGCAGTGAGGTGAAGCCGGCACTCGAGGCCGCCGCCTGATGGGCCGGCAATGAGCACGCCCGGTACGTACCTCGAGCGCGCTGAACTGCAGGTCGGCGCGGAGTTGGTCGACGTATTGGAGAACGAGGCGCTCCCGGCAAGCGGTGTCGATCCCGAGCGGTTCTGGCACGGGCTGTCGGCATTGATCCACGACCTGTCGCCGCGCAACACCGAACTGCTCTCGACCCGAGCGGCGCTCCAGGCATCGATCGACGCCTGGCACCGCCAGCACGTCGGCATCGTTCACGACGCGGCCGGATACCGCGCCTTCCTCGAGGAGATCGGCTACCTGGTTCCAGCGGGGCCAGCGTTCACCATCGACACCGACCGTGTCGACCCGGAGATCACGACCGTTGCCGGCCCACAACTGGTCGTGCCGGTGACGAACGCCCGCTACGCGATCAATGCCGCCAACGCACGCTGGGGGTCGCTCTACGACGCGCTGTACGGCACGGACTCGCTCGGCGACCCACCACCGGGCGGCCCGTACGACCCGACCCGCGGCGCCCGCGTCATCGCCTGGGTTCGCGCTCTGCTCGACGAGGTCACGCCGTTGGTCGGCTCGGACGGCGGCCACGCCTCGCACACCGACGCCACTGGTTACCGGGTGATCGACGGGACGTTCACGGTCGCCCAGGCCGACGGGTCGACCGGCGTGCTCACCGACCCGGCGACCTTTGCCGGGTACACCGGCGAACCGGATGCGCCGAGCTCCATCCTGCTCATGCATCACGGCCTGGGGATCGAGATCGTCATCGACCCCGCTCATGCCATCGGCTCGACAGATCCGGCGGGAGTCGCCGACGTCGTGCTCGAGTCGGCCGTGACATCGATCATGGATTTCGAGGACTCGATCGCTGCTGTCGACAGCGCCGACAAGGCGCTCGCCTACCACAACTGGCTGGGCCTGATCACCGGCACGCTCACCGAGCAGGTCACCAAGAACGGGCAAACGTTCACGCGCCGCCTCGCCGACGACCGATCGTTCACCGCGCCCGACGGCTCGACCACTGTTCGTCGAGGACGGGCGCTGATGCTGGTGCGAAATGTCGGTCACCTGATGACCACGCCCGCCGTGCTCGACCGCGACGGCTCCCCGGTGTACGAAGGCTTGCTCGACGCGATGATCACCGTACTGTGCGCGATGCCCGGCCTGCTGCCGGGCGCCAGCTCGGCCAACTCCCGCACCGGCTCGATCTACGTGGTCAAGCCGAAGATGCACGGACCCGACGAGGTCGCCTTCACCGATCAGATCTTCACGTCGGTCGAGGACGTGCTGGGGTTGCAGCCGAACACCGTGAAGATCGGCATCATGGACGAGGAGCGCCGCACGACGGTCAACCTCGCCGAGTGCATTCGTGCGGCCAGGACGCGCGTTGCGTTCATCAACACCGGCTTTCTCGATCGCACCGGCGACGAGATCCACACCTCGATGGCGGCCGGACCGATGGTGCGCAAGACCGACATGAAGTCGCAGCGGTGGATCCAGGCGTACGAGGATTGGAACGTCGACGTCGGTATCGCCTGCGGTTTGCCCGGGCATGCGCAGATCGGCAAGGGCATGTGGGCGGCACCCGACCTGATGGCCGACATGCTGGCGCAAAAGGTGCAGCACCCGCTCGCCGGCGCGAATTGCGCCTGGGTGCCGTCGCCGACGGCGGCCACGTTGCACGCAACTCACTACCACCGAGTCGATGTGCACCAGCGACAGCGCGAACTGGCCCACACGCTCTCGGCCGACGGTCCTCGGGCCACCCTCGACGACCTGTTGCGCATTCCGTTGACCCCGGCGATTCATTGGAGTGCGGACGAGATCCAGGCGGAGCTCGACAACAACGCGCAGGGCATCTTGGGGTACGTGGTGCGCTGGGTCGACCAGGGCGTGGGGTGCTCGAAGGTGCCCGACATCCGCGACGTCGCGTTGATGGAGGACCGGGCGACGTGCCGGATCTCGTCGCAGCACATCGCCAACTGGCTGCTTCATGGGGTAGCGACGCACGACATCGTGATGGAAACGATGCGACGCATGGCAGCCGTCGTCGACCGCCAGAACGCCGACGATCCCGAGTACTCGCCGATGGCTCCCGGGTACGACGGAGCAGCGTTTCGGGCAGCGTGCGACCTCGTGCTCTCAGGCGTCGAGCAACCATCTGGTTACACCGAGCCGATCCTGCACTCGCGACGACTGGAGCGCAAAGCGCTCCGTTCCGCCTAACGACCGGCACGGTTCCCACATCGTTTGATGAGTCCGGGCGCGGGGTAGTTCTTCGTGAACGAAAGGAGAACCACCATGAAGGGAACCCTTCTCTGGGTGATCGCCGCGATACTTGTTGTCGTCGGAATCGTCCAACTCTTCCAGGGTCAGATCATCTTCGGCGTCGTACTGATCATCGCCGGATGCCTCGTCGGCCCTGGCGGCTATTCCGTGTTCAACCGCAGTACCTGATCGACGGCGTCAGCCGTCGAGACGCAACTGCCCGCCGAGTCCACTGATCTCGACCAGGCGGATGATGCCCGGCGTGGGGTTGGCGATGACCAAGTCTCCGCCCCCGTCGCGGGCCCTCGTGGCCGCTTCGATCAAGACACGCAGGCCGCTCGAATCCATGAACGACACGCCCGCCATGTCGATGGTGGCCACGCCGGTCGGCAGCTCCGCCATCGCTGCCGCCAGCGTGGGCGCCGTGTGAGCATCGATCTCACCAGAAACTTCCCAGCCAGTGGAACTGGTGGAAATCTCTAAGCGCGCACCCAGGTCGGACATGGCCGGACACGGTACTCGCTGATGCCCCGGCCTGCCTACCCCGGCGCCGCATGATCACCCCTTCGGGTGACACATCACGGGCTACTCCTCGGCGTCCATCCAGTCGCGCATCTTCTCGAACGACGCACGCAACAGGCGCGAAACCTGCATCTGCGAGACGCCCACTGCAGCGGCGATCTGCTCCTGCGACTGCTGTTCGTAGAATCGCAGCCGCACGATCTCACGTTCGCGCTCGGGCAACTGCGCCAGCAGACGTTCGACGAGGTCGGCATCGGCGGCGCGCGCATATCCCGTCTCCTCCGAGGCGAGCGCATCGATCCGGTCCAACGGCGTCTCCGGGTCGCCATCGCCGCTCCCGGCCTGGATCGTTCCGACGTGGTAGGCGGACGATGCGGCAAGCCCTCGCAGCACGTCGTCACGCTCGATCTCGAGGTGGGCGGCGATCTCGTCGACGGAGGGCGACCGACCCGACTTCTGGACCAGTTCGTCGGTCGCGCGGCGGACCATCAGGTGGAGGTCCTTAGCAGAGCGGGGCACCCGCACGACCCAGCTGTGGTCCCGGAAGTGTCGCTTCAGCTCCCCTTCGATGGTGCTGCCGGCAAATGCCGCGAATGGCACGCCGTAGTCGGGGTCGAATCGGTCGACTGCCTTGACCAGCCCGAGCATCGCGACCTGGCGGAGATCGTCGTCGCCGATTCCGGGCCGGCTGAATCGCTTGGCGATGTGCGCAGCGAGTCCCATGTGCCGCTCGACCAGGCGGTTGCGGATCGAACGGTGACGCGTCGAAGCAAACTCGTGGAAGAGCTCGAGATCGTCGAGGTCGGTAGTGCCGGGAGAGTCCGTGGCCTCACGCTACCCGGCGACCAAATCGGTGGGTAGACCGACCGTCAATCGCCTCGGTCGGACGACGCCGGACGAAGAGTGACCGTGACCACGACCGTGCCAGCTGTGGGTTGCTCGACCTCGACCTCATCGGAGAGCTTGGCGACGATCAGCAATCCCCTTCCACGCACGGCCACATCTGTTGCCGGACCCCATGCCTCCCGCGCCGGGGGCACACCGCGCCCACGCCAGCTGCTCACGCGCACCACAACGGAGTGGTCGCTGCCCAGTGAGACGCGGATGTCGTACATCGTTCCTGGCGAGGCCTGGATCGCATTCGTGGCCAATTCACTGACCACGAGCTGCGCCCGTTCTTCGAGTTCCTGGTCGACGATCGAAGCTCGCAGGCACGCGACCACGTCGTGGCGAACGTCGCGCAACGTGCCCGACTCGCCCGCGTATGCGCGATCGAGCACGATTGCACCGCGTGACTGCTCGGGGCTCATGGTGATCGTCAGTTGACTCTTCGGCCGTTGGGGTCCGTGGGTGGCATCACGTGGTGACTGGCCGCACTGAGCGCTGCTTGCGCACGATTCCTGACGCCAAGCTTGGCGTAGAGGCGTCGGACGTAGGTCTTCACGGTGTCGACCGACAAGAACAACTCACGGGCAATCTCTCCATTGGTCATTCCGAGGGCGATCAGCGCGAGCACCTCCTGCTCGCGACTGGACAGAACGTCGGGCTCTCGGGCGCGGCGACCCCGGCGGACGTTCTCCAGCCCGATGCGTTCACCTTTCGCCACCCGTTCGATCACGTCGACCAGGTCGGCGCCCTCGTGTGACTTGAGCGCAACGCCCGAGACGCCGGCGTCGGCAGCGAGGGCGAGGAAG
>JAYVOI010000347.1:0-3147 GCA_043758005.1 Ilumatobacteraceae bacterium | reverse complement strand
GGAGCGGGATGACGACCGACCGCGCGACCGACTGCGTGACCGACTGCGTGACGGACTGCGTGACGGACTGCGTGACCGACTGCGTGACCGACTGCGAGCCGACGACGCCCGCGATATCACGACCACTCTGCGCGAGGTCCCACAACTTGACCGTGTTGAGCACGACGTCGGCACTTCCCAGCGCGCGCGGATCGTCGGTCACGTTTGGCGAGCGCACGACGAATGGGCCGCCATCGCACTCGAGGACGAGCCCGTTGCTGCGCATCGCATCGAGGTGTCGACCGCGCGCGAGGAAGTGGACGTCGTGTCCGGCCAGCGCCAGACGGCCACCGAAGTAGCCGCCGACGCCGCCGGCGCCGATCACTGCGATTCTCATGGTTGCATGGGGTCAGCGCTCAAGCCGACCCCATCGAGGGTTTATCAATAGCGGTAGAGATCCGGCTTGTACGGGCCGGTCTTCGGAACGTCGATGTAGCTTGCCTGCTCGTCGGTGAGCACGGTCAGCTCTGCGCGCAGCTTGCTGAGCTGGAGTCGGGCGACCTTCTCGTCGAGATGCTTCGGCAGCACGTAAACATGGCCCTTCTGGTACGCGGACGGATTCGTCCACATCTCGATCTGCGCAATCGTCTGGTTGGCGAACGACGACGACATCACGAAGCTCGGATGACCGGTGCCGCAGCCGAGATTCACCAGCCGGCCCTCGGCCAGCACGATCAGGCGCTTGCCATCCGGAAACACCACGTGGTCGACCTGCGGCTTGATGTTCTCCCACGTGTGCTTCTTCAGGCTCGCGACGTCGATCTCGTTGTCGAAGTGTCCGATGTTGCAGACGATGGCCTGGTCCTTCATCTTTTCCATGTGCTGGGCGTTGATCACATGGTAATTGCCGGTCGCACTGACGAAGATGTCGGCCTTGTCGGCGGCGTAATCCATGGTCACTACCCGATAGCCTTCCATCGCCGCCTGCAGCGCACAGATGGGATCGATTTCGGTAATCCACACCTGCGCCGATAAGGCTCGTAGCGCCTGCGCTGATCCTTTGCCGACGTCGCCGTAGCCGGCGACTATGGCGACCTTACCGGCAATCATCACGTCGGTGGCGCGTTTGATGCCGTCGACCAGCGATTCGCGGCAGCCGTACAGGTTATCGAACTTCGACTTGGTCACCGAATCGTTGACGTTGATAGCGGGAAAAGCCAGCCGGCCTTCCTTGTGCATTTGGTATAGCCGATGCACGCCGGTGGTCGTCTCTTCCGTCACGCCTTTGATGTGCTTTAGCCGGGTCGAATACCAGCCGGGCTGCGTAGCAAGGCGATTCTTGATCGCCGTAAACAACGCCGTTTCTTCCTCGCTGCCGGGGTGCTTCAGGATCGTCGCATCTTCCTCGGCACGAGTGCCGAGATGAAGCAGCAGCGTCGCGTCGCCGCCGTCGTCGAGAATCATGTTCGAGTAGCCCTTATCGGCCCAGTCGAAAATGCGATGCGTGTAGTCCCAGTATTCTTCCAAGGTCTCGCCCTTATAGGCAAAGACCGGCGTGCCTTTGACCGCGATCGCGGCGGCGGCATGATCTTGCGTCGAATAGATATTGCAGGAAGCCCAGCGTACTTCGGCGCCCAGCGCCTGCAAGGTCTCGATCAGCACCGCCGTCTGGATCGTCATGTGCAAGGAACCGGTGATGCGGGCGCCGCGCAGCGGCTGCGTGTGCGAGTATTCCTTGCGGATCGCCATGAGGCCGGGCATCTCGGTCTCGGCGATGGCGATTTCCTTGCGTCCCCAGTCGGCGAGCTTGATGTCGGCGACGTGGTAATCGTTGCTCGAGGGGGAATTCAATACAGCGCTCATGTGTTCTCCATTCGATGAATTGAATGGGCGCCGTTGCAACATTGCCGTCGATCCGAGCCTGGCAAGCCGGGTCATGCCCAGCTGTTGCAGCGCCCCTCGGAGCGAGGTTATTACTTAGTCGGAACCTAATTATTCTCCCGCGACAGCGCGCAACTGGCCCAAGCCCGCGGCATCGCGCAGCATCGCCGCCCGATCGGTCATTTCCCAGGTGAACTCCGGCTCTTCGCGGCCGAAGTGCCCATACGCCGCCGTCTTGGCGTAGATCGGCCGCAACAGATCGAGCATCTGAATGATGCCGCGCGGCCGCAAGTCGAAGTGCTGCATGACCAGCTCGGCGATTTCTTCGTCGGCAATGAGGCCGGTGCCTTCGGTGTAGACGGTGATATTGATCGGCTTGGCGACGCCGATGGCGTACGACAACTGCACTTGGCACTGGCGGGCGATGCCGGCGGCGACCACGTTCTTCGCCACATAGCGCGCCGCGTACGCTGCCGAACGATCGACCTTCGACGGATCCTTGCCCGAGAATGCGCCGCCGCCATGGCGGGCCATGCCGCCGTAGGTGTCGACGATGATCTTGCGGCCGGTCAGGCCGGTGTCGCCGTGTGGCCCACCGATCACGAACTTGCCGGTCGGGTTGATGTACACGTTGTAGTCGTCGTCGGCGAACTGAGCCGGAACCACCGGGCGGATGACCTGCTCGATGAGGTCGGGACGAATCACCGTGTCGCGGTCGACGCCGTCTTGATGCTGTGTCGAGATCAGGGCAGTGATCAGTCGGACCGGCGTGCCGGTGTTGTCGTACTCGAAGGTCACCTGGGTCTTGCCATCGGGCCGCAGGTACGGGACGGCGCCGGCCTTGCGAACATCGCTGAGCTTCTCGGCCATCCGGTGCGCGAGCCAGATGGGCAGCGGCATGAGGTCGGGAGTGTCGGTGCAGGCGTAGCCGAACATCATCCCCTGGTCGCCGGCACCCTGGGCGTTGATGATGTCTTCACCGCTGCGACCGGCGCGAGTTTCTTCGCTGAGGTCGACACCCTGGGCGATGTCGCCGCTCTGCTCGTCGATCGACACGATCACGCCACAGGTGTTGCCGTCGAAGCCGTACAGGGCATTGTCGTAGCCGATGCCGTTGATGACTTCTCGGGCCAGCTTCGGGATGTCGACATAGGCGTTCGTCGTGATCTCGCCGGCCACGACGCACAGTCCGGTTGTGAGCAACGTTTCGCAGGCCACGCGACCGTTCGGGTCCTCGGTGAGGATGGCGTCGAGAACCGCGTCGCTGACCTGGTCGGCCATCTTGTC
>JAYVOI010000346.1:0-7388 GCA_043758005.1 Ilumatobacteraceae bacterium | reverse complement strand
CCATCGCCAACGACCGCATGCGCTCCAGGTTCTTGGCCAACGCCTTGGCCGTCGCAGTCATCGCGTCAGTCTCGCGCTGTCCCGTCGTGGCCACGCTTGAGGTACGCCATCACCTGGGTCGACCCCACCGAGGTGATCATGCCGATCGGCGCGCCGTCGTGCGACACCGCTGCACCGGGCTCGTCGCCGTCGCGCTTGTCGAGCACCACGAGGTGCCGCGGCGCGGTGGACCCTCGACTGTCCATCCGCTCCACCAGTTCCTGACCCGGGTAGCAACCCTTGGTGAAGCTGATCGCCACGTCGTCCAAGCCCACTTCGGCCGGAATGGTCTCACCGGGAACGATCTCGGCACCCATCAGCGGCCACCCTGCGGCGATGCGTGCGTCGTCATCGACCTCAGCGACGCCCACTGCGTCGGCCTCGGCTGTGACCGTTGCCTTGACGCGGATCTTGAACCGGTTGAGCCGCGCCTCGAGCACCGGCCCGAAGCCGGGATCGGTGTCGAGCCGGAACGTCTCGTCGCCTGCCATGGCAACCCGAGCCAGCACGTCGACACGCCCCGTCGGCTGCAGGAAGAACGTCCATCGCGAGTCGCCGTTGACCATCCCGCGCAGGTCCTGCGAGGCCTGTGATTGCAGGTACGTCGCCGCATCGGGACCGTCGATCACGACGACATCACGACGATCACCGAGCCAGGTCGTGTCCATCGCACCAGTGTCGCAGCACCGTCGCCGGATGCCACACTGTGGCATGGCAGATCTCGATCGCGTCGCCGTTCGCGTCTCCGACGGCCTCCGCAACACCCTGTCGCGTGTCAGCACCCTCGCACTCGGAATGGCCGCCGTCGCAGCCGTCATCGGCGTCGCCACGTTCGCGACCGGTCTGTGGATCTTCGACGGTTCCAGGTCGACGTGGATCGTGATCGGCGGTGCACTGTGCCTGGCACCGACCGTCGCCGCGCTGATCGCCTGGTTCTTCGTCAGAACAACGGTCAAGGCTGCGCCGGCCTTGCTCCGCGACGTTCGCACCGTGCTCGACGATTCGCGTAGCACCGCCAACGTGCTCATCAACTACGACACCGGCGAGCGGCTGACCAACTCCGCCAAGTCGCTCGGGTCCGTTCGACTCGACCTGAAGGAACGCCGGAAGGAGCTCCCCGCCCTCTACGCCGGGATCCGGGCGATCTGCAGCGTTCCCGGCCTCGTGGCGATCGCCCTGCTCGGCACCCTCGCCGTTGGGGCGCTGGGCACCATCTTGCTGATCGGCGGCCTCATCGACTGACGGCCGACCGATCCTGTGGAGTGGTTGGGGCCCACCTGGGTGCCCTGAAAGACTCCACAGGGCAGCGTCGTGTACGCGGGTGAACTAGGCCGGGGTGCCGACCGCGGTTCGTTGGGCGGTCATCCGGCGCGCCGCCGGGACGGCGGCCAGCAATGCGGCGGCCTTGTTGCGGCACTCGAGGTCCTCCTCATCGGGGATCGAGTCGGCGACGATGCCCGCACCGGCCTGGAACGACGCGCCGTGGGCGCCGACGAACATGGTACGGATCGCAATCGCGGTGTCGAGGTTGCCGCTGAAGTCGACATAGCCCACGACGCCGGCGTAGGGCCCGCGCTTCACCGGTTCGAGTGAATCGATGATCTGCATGGCCCGAACCTTGGGGGCGCCACTGACCGTTCCGGCCGGCAGCGTGGCGCGCAACACGTCAATCGGTGTCTTGCCTTCGACCAGTTCGCCGCTGACCTGCGACGTGAGGTGCATCACGTGGCTGTATCGCTCCAGCGTCATCAACTCGTCGACGTGCACCGTGCCGAACTTGGCGATCCTGCCCACGTCGTTGCGGGCCAGGTCGACGAGCATGATGTGCTCGGCGACCTCTTTGGGGTTCTCCTTCAACTCGCCGGCCATCCGCCGATCGTGATCGTCGTCGCGGCCACGACGGCGGGTGCCGGCAATCGGGCGGCTGATCACCTTGCGGCCGAGCACCTGCACCATCGGCTCGGGTGAGCTGCCGACGATCGTGATGTCTGGATGGCGGAGGAAGTACATGTACGGGCTCGGGTTGACCTGGCGAAGCACTCGGTAGAAGTCGAACGGGTCGGCCTCGAGGTCGATGTCGTAGCGTTGCGAGAGCACCACCTGGAAGATGTCGCCGGCAACGATGTGCTCTTTGGCGACCTCGACGGCTTCTTGGAAGACGCCGTTGGCCATCGTGCTGCGAACAGCGGGCATCTCGTCGTCGGCCTGCGGCGGCGCCACGGGCACGTAGGCCAGCGGACGGGCGAGGTCGGCAACCGCCCGTTCGACCCGGCAGATCGCAGCGTCGTACGCCTGATCCAATTCGTCACTCCCCATCTCCAGGACCGGCACGCTCTCGATCAGGTAGACCCGCTGGCGCCAATGGTCGAACGCCGCCAAGGAACCGATCACGCTCATCGCTGCATCGGGAAGCTGGCGGTCGTCGCGTGGCGTGTCGGGAAGGTGCTCCACCTCGCGGACGACGTCGTACCCGAGGAACCCCATCACGCCGCTCTGCAACGGCGGAAGATCGGAGATGATCGGCGCCCGGTAGATGCGCAGCAGCTCGTCGAGCGCTGCGAGCATGCCGCGATCGAGGGGCACCGACGAAGGCACGGGACCGAACGTGGTGATGCGGCCGTCACGGAGTTCGAGTGTGGCCACCGGGTCGCGACCCACGAAGCTGTACCGGCTCCAGCGCTCGCCATGCTCGACGGACTCCAGCAAGAAGCCGGAGCCCGAGCCGACCAACTTGGCGTACGCGGCGACCGGCGTCTCCAGATCTGCAAGCACCTCGGTCCACACCGGCACCACGGTGTGCTGTGCCGCGAGACTGCGGAACTCGTCGCGGCTCGGCCGCATGCGGAGGCCCGTCATTCGCCGAACCGGCGGAAGAAGCACGAATAGGCGCCGGTGTGACACGCCCCGTTGCCCTCCTGCTCGACCATGAACAGCAATGCGTCGGCATCGCAGTCGTAGTACGCCTCGCGTACGAACTGGCGGTCGCCGCTGGTGTCGCCCTTGCGCCACACCTCTTGGCGACTGCGGCTCCAATAGACCATCCGGCCGCTGTCCAGCGTCGCGCGCAGTGTCTCGGCGTTCATCCACGCCAGCATCAGCACCGCCTTGGTCTCGACGTCTTGGGCGATTGCGGCCACCAGACCGGCCGAGTCGTACTTGATCGTCGAGAGTTGCTCGGGGGTTGGCTGGATCGTCACGCCGCGGGACATGGGCGACATGCTACGGCCCGTCGAGCGGACGCACCCCGGGAGATACCGCCTGCCACGCGGGCTAGAGGTACAGCCCGGTGCTGGCCTCGATACGCGTCGCCGCGACGGCGTGGATGTCGCGTTCGCGCAACATGATGTAGTCGTTGCCGCCGACCTCGACCTCGTAGCGATCCTCCGGGCTGAACAAGACGCGGTCGCCGACCTCGGCGCTGCGCACGTTCTGGCCGAGGGCCACCACCTCTGCCCACACCAGCCGCTTGGAGATCTGTGCGGTCGCCGGAATCAGGATGCCACCCGACGATCGACGCTCGCCATCCTTCTCCGGGATGTGCACCAAGAGCCGGTCGTTGAGCATCTTGATCGGCAGCTTTTCGTTCTCCAGGGCCACGGCGGCAGGGTACCGCCGGGTGATTGTTTATGCCACCGCCGCCGAGATCCTGTCCATGACCTCGGGCGTCAACAGCGCCAGCACATCGATCGCCGCGAAGTTCTCGGCGACCTGGCTCGGCCGGCTGGCCCCGGTGATGACACTCGACACGTTCGGATTGGCGGCGCACCAGGCCAGACACAGCTGTGCGAGCGTGCAGTCGAGCTCGGCGGCGATCGGGCGCAGGCGTTCGACCTTGGCCAACGCGTCGTCGTCAGAGAGTTGTGATTTCAACCACTCGTAGCCGGAGAGCGAGCCGCGGGAGTCGGCGGGGATCCCGTCTTTGTACTTGCCGGTCAACAACCCGGATGCAAGCGGGCTCCAGATCGTCGTCCCGAGACCGATGTCGGTGTACAACCTGGCGTACTCCTCCTCGACGCGCTTGCGGTCGAGCAGGTTGTACTGCGGCTGCTCCACCACCGGCTTGTGAAGGTGGTGACGCTCGGCGATCTCCCACGCAGCGCGGATCTCGTCGGCCGCCCACTCGCTGGTCCCCCAGTACAACGCCTTGCCCGACGAGACGATGTCGGACATCGCCCACACGGTCTCCTCGATCGGCGTGTTCGGGTCGGCCCGGTGGCAGTAGATGAGATCGAGGAAGTCGACACCCATGCGCTCGAGTGAACCGTCGATGGCTTGCATGAGGTACTTGCGGTTCAGCGTGTTGACCATGTTCGGCACTCGCTCGATGCCCCAGAAGAACTTCGAGCTCAACACGTACGTCTGGCGCCTCCATCCGAGCTCGGCGATGACGCGACCCATGATCGCTTCACTCTCCCCCGCTGCGTAGGCCTCCGCGTTGTCGAAGAAGTTGCAGCCCGCGTCGTACGCGGTCTGCATGCACTCCATGGCTGCGTCGTCCTTCATCTGGTTGTCGAACGACACCCAGCTCCCGAACGACAGCACCGAGACCTGTAGCCCGCTGCGACCGAGCCGGCGGTAGACCATCTTGTCTTTCGGCGATGAAGTGGACATCGGGTTTCTCCTTGGTGGGTGCGAGGGGTTGCTTGCGAGGACTGGATGGAGGTCAGCGTGGCATCACGGGTCGAACGGCGATACCTGCTGCAGCCATCGCTGCTTTGGCATCGGCGATCACGTGCTCGCCGAAGTGGAAGATGCTGGCCGCCAACACTCCGGTTGCGCCGCCGTCGATGATTCCTTCGACGAGGTGCTGCATGGTACCGACACCGCCGCTGGCGATGACGGGCACGTTGACGTTCTCGGCGACCGCCGAGGTGAGGTCGAGGTCGTACCCGTCGCGGGTGCCATCACGATCCATCGATGTCAGCAAGATCTCGCCGGCACCGAGCCTGGCGGCCTTGACCGCCCAGTCGAGGGCGTCGATCCCCGTCGGGGTGCGCCCGCCGTGCAAGTAGACCTCGAACCCGAGTCCGCCCGGGCGGCGCTTGGCGTCGACCGCGCAGACACAACACTGCGAGCCGAACTCGGAGGCGATCTCGCTGATCAGCTCCGGCCGCTGCACTGCTGCGGTGTTGACGCTGACCTTGTCGGCACCGGCGCGCAGCATGCGCCGGGCGTCATCGACAGTGCGGATGCCACCGCCGACGGTCAGGGGGATGAACACCTGCTCGGCGGTGCGGTAGACGACGTCGATCATGGTGTCGCGCCCGTCGGACGATGCGGTGATGTCGAGGAAGACCAACTCGTCGGCGCCTTCGGCGTCGTAGCGCGAAGCCAATTCGACCGGGTCCCCCGCGTCGCGCAACCCGATGAAGTTGATGCCTTTGACCACTCGACCACTGGTCACGTCGAGGCACGGGATGACACGCGCGACCCTCATTGGCGCAGGACTCGCAGTGCGTCGACGACGGTGAACCGGCCTTCGTACAGTGCCTTGCCCGTGATGATCCCGGCGATGCCCGGCACCCCGGCCAGGGCAGCGACGTCGTCCAGCGATGAAACGCCACCGCTGGCGATCACCGGCGCAGTGGAGTTCGCGGCAGCGGCAGCAAGCCCTTCGAGATCGGGGCCCTCGAGCATGCCGTCGCGAGCGATGTCGGTGATCACGAAGGCGCTGGCCGACGGGTACCACGCCAACGCCTCGTCGAGCGAGATCCCCGAGCCCTCGGTCCAGCCGTGCACGGCCAACTCGCCATCGCGGTGGTCGAGCCCGACTGCGACATCGACCACGCCCGCGGCCGCGTCGACCAGTTCCGGGTGTTGCACCGCCGCAGACCCCATCACGACCCGCGCGACCCCGGCATCGGCCAGCTGTTGCGCATCGGCGAGCGTGCGGACGCCGCCACCCGTCTGCACCCGTGCCCGTCCGGCGACTGCCTCGACAACGGCGGCAACCAGGGGGCGGTTTCGCGGTGAGCCCGACTTCGCCGCGTCGAGATCGACGATGTGGATCCACGACGCGCCGGCGTCGGCAAACGAACGAGCGACGGCGATCGGGTCGCTGCCGTAGACGATCGCACTGCCGTAGTCGCCCTGGGTGAGGCGCACCACCTGGCCGTCGTGCAGATCGATTGCCGGGAACAGGTCGACCATCATCGGACGGATGCCGCTGCAGCGATGTGCACGAAGTTGCCAAGGAGTGCGAGACCCCACGTGGCCGACTTCTCGGGGTGGAACTGTGTGGCGAACACGTTGCCCTGCCGGAAGGCCGCATTGACGACACCTCCATACGTGCATGTCGCGGCGATCGCCGAGGGATCGTCGGGAACTGCGTGCAACGAGTGCACGAAGTAGACCCACGCCTCTTCGGCAGGCAGGCCTGCGAACATCGGGTCGTCCGGCAACGCGAGCGACAGCAGGTTCCACTGCATCTGCGGACGCGGGAGCTCCGAACCCAGCCACCGAATCGTGCCCGGAATGATCCCGAGCCCGACCGCGGTGTCGTCTTCCTCGCTGGCGTCGAACAACATCTGCATCCCGACGCAAATGCCCATGAACGGTCGACCCGAGTCCACCGCTTCCTCGACGACGTCTTCGAGGTCGGCCTCGCGCAACGCAGCCATGCACGCGCCGAACGCGCCGACGCCCGGCAGCACGACCGCGTCGGCGTCGGCGATCAACCCATGGTCGACGGTGAGGCGCGCGTCGGCCCCACACCGTTGCAGTGCCTTCTGCGCGGAGCGCAGGTTTCCGATCCCATAGTCGAGGACCGCGATCAGCGGCTGTTCACTCATTGCTCAGAGCACGCCCTTCGTCGAGGGTACCTGCGCGCCCTCGACGCGCACCGCGTCGCGGAGACACCGCGCCAGTCCCTTGAAGACTGCTTCGATGATGTGGTGCACGTTGCGCCCGCGGCGCAACGTGACGTGCAGCGTGATGCCTGCCGCAGTGGCGAACGACGCAACGGCGTGCTCGGCCAGTTGCGGATCGAATGCCGGGTTGCCGAGGGGCAAGCACTCCGGCAGATCGACCTCCCACACCACGAACGGGCGCCCGGACAGATCGAGGGCCACCTCGACCAGTGCTTCGTCGAGCGGGTACAACCCGCTGGCGAACCGGCGGACACCTGCCTTGTCGCCGAGCGCTTGACGAAACGCCTCACCAAGGCTGATGGCCACATCTTCGACGGTGTGATGCGTGTCGATGTGCAAGTCGCCGGTGGCGGCGATGCGCAGATCGAACCCGCCGTGCTTGCCGACCTGTTCGAGCATGTGGTCGTAGAACGGGATCCCGGTCGAGATCTCGGTCACGCCACTCCCGTCGATGTCGATGACGAGATCGATCGACGTCTC
>JAYVOI010000345.1:0-3153 GCA_043758005.1 Ilumatobacteraceae bacterium | reverse complement strand
GCGCCCCAAACCTCGTCCGGATCGAACGGCAGACGAATGATCGCCCGTCCCTTCGGTCCTGCGTGCACCTCAGAGTCGAAGGCTTGCTCTCGGTTGCTCACCTGTGTATCTTCGCGTCTCGGGGCTCACCGCCGATCAACACGACCCATCCTTAGCGATTGGGGCTTTGCAGTACCATCGCGCATCGGTCATTGAGGAGGCAGCAGATGCATGACATCGAGGTGCAATACGTCGCCGACTGTCCGAATCTGCACGTGCTCCTCGAGCGCCTCGAAGCAGTGACGTGTGGACGTGTGGACATTCGACTGCGTGAGGTCGATCCTGACACCCACCATCCAGCGGGCCTCTCAGGTTCGCCAACGCTCTTGATCAATGGCCAGAACCCGTACGGGGCGCGGATCCGGACGCGGGCGTGACGTGCCCCTCCACATTCCGTCGGTCTCCGAGCTCAAGCTAGTGCTGGACCGTGCGAGGGACTCGACTTGACCGGCGGAGAGATCAACGTTACGAAGCCAACGACTACCGTTCGACCAGCCTCGCCCGACTGCATCGACATTGCGAACCCTTCGGGGTCACCGTTGCTCACCATGCGGGACTGAAACCCTGCGCAGCCTGACCATCGGGCAGCGCCGAAATATGTACCATCCATGTACCAACACAGCGGTACACAGAGGGGAACAGGGGTCAACACGAAATGTGTCCTGAGCAGGTGAAAATCCTCCTACCAGGAACGCAGCGATCGTTCGCTCATAACCCGAAGGTCATCTTCGCAACGCCAGGCGGCTGACGCTGCGTGGTCAGGTGGTGATGGCGATCTTGCCGTGCACCTGGCCGGCGACGAGTTGACGCATCGCGTCGGCTGCTTGATCGAGTGGGTAGGTGCCGCCGACACTTGGTGTCATTGTGCCGGCCTCGATGAACTCGGTCAGTTTGTCGAGGTCGGCGTAGTGCTCCTTGGGGATGAGGATGGTGAGGCGTTGGGAGACGAATGGTGAGAGTGCCACGGCGCGGAATTGCCGGCCCATCCCGGTCAGCTTCCCGCCGCTCTCGCCGCCGACGATCACGAGGGTTCCCTTGTGAGTCAAGGCGCGGCGTAGTCGGGAGAGCGGCGAGCTGCCGCCGATGTCGATGATCAGGTCGTAGTGCTCGGTGCCGTCGGCGAAGTGCTCCTTGGGGACGAGCATGGTGAGGCGTTGCGATACGAACGGCGAGAGCGCCACGGCCCGGAGTTGGCGGCCCATCCCGGTCAGCTTCCCGCCGCCCTCGCCGCCGACGATCACGAGGGTCCCGTTGTGGGCCAACACGCGGCGTAGCCGGGAGAGCGGCGAGTTACCGCCGATGTCGATGATCAGGTCGTAGTGCTCGGTGCCGTCGGCGAAGTCGGCCTGGGTGTAGTCGATGACCTGATCGGCGCCGAGCGATCGCACCAGATCGATCTTGGCGGTGCTGCAAACCCCCGTGACGTGGGCTCCGAGTGACTTGGCAATCTGCACCGCATAGCTGCCGACGCCTCCTGATGCTCCAACGATCAGCACGTTCTGGCCGGCCTCGACATGGCTGGCGTCGCGCAGGGCGTGGAGTGCGGTGAGCCCGGAGATCGGGACGACCGCGGCCTGCTCGAGGGTGAGGTTCGTTGGGGTGCGGGCGAGCTTGTCTTCGCGTGCGGCTGCGTACTCGGCGAAGGAACCTTTGCCGATGCCGAATACGGTGTCGCCCACTGCGAACCTGGTCACCGATGAGCCGACGGCAACGACCGTGCCGGCGAGGTCGCGCCCGGGTACCGGGTTCTTCGGTTTGCGGATCCCGAACGCGAGGCGGCCGAGGTAGGGCAGGCCTGTCATGAGGTGCCATGTGCCCCGGTCGAGGCCCGCAGCGGTGATCTTCACCAGGACTTCTTTGTCTGTGATCTCGGGTACGGCGATCCGTCCGGCGTGCCACGTGTCGGCGGTGCCGTAGGCGTCTTGGAGGATGGCCGGCATCGTGGCTGTTGTTGACGATGTCATGTTCTGACCCTTTCGGTTGGTGTTGGTGGTCGATGATGGCATCCAACCGGGTCGGTCTGGGTCACTGATGCGGGCCCGGGAGTGCAAACGTCGGGTAGGTGTCGGTGAGCAGGCGGCCATACGCGCTGACCCGCAGCGTGAGCCGGCCGGCGTTGAGCACGAAGGTGCGCAGGCCCTGTGGCCAGCGGCCGGTGAAGAGCACGGCGAACGCAGCGACGATCACCGCAAGCGTTGCAGCGACTGCGATGAGCCCGGTGTAGATGACGGCCGGGATGATCAGGATGAGCCGAAATGCCACGGTGACGCGGTTACGTTCGGATAGTTGTGGGGCGAAGTCGACGCGGAGTGGGTCGTTGCCGGAGTCGGCGTTGGCCATGTCGAACTCGAACTGCGGGTAGGCCTGGCGGAGGAAGGCGACGTAGCTGTAGGCGCGGGCTTCGTAGCGCAGGATCATGTATTGGAAGCTGGCGATGCCATTGGGCATCCGACCGGTGAGCACGATTGAGAACCAGCTCACGATCGCCATGAGGTTGGCGACGTTGCCGAGGGCGTTGGCGATCACGAGGTGCGGGATGGCGAGCAGCCAACTGACGAAGGGACGCCAGTTCTGGGTTTCGCGTGGCGAGTCCAGGTGCATGTCGGCGGTGAGGGCGGATGTGTAGATCATGTGGATTCCTTGGGTGTGTGAGGTGTCGAGGCGGGTGGTTGGTGTTGGGAGATCGGCGTGGTCAGTTGGCGTCTTTGCGGTACAGCAAGGCGGTACCTATCGCGAGGGCGAAAGCGATGTAGCCCGAGAAGACGAAGGCGTCTTGGAGCCGGGTGAGGGCGGCGGCCATGGTCTTGGCGTTGTCGCCGGCGGTCTTGATGTTGAGCAGGCCGGCAGCGGCGCTGAAGGGCATGAACCGGGTGAAGTCCGCCGGGGCGAATCCTTTGATGAGGTTCTCGATGACGAGCGCCCAGACGAGCACGCCGGTGACGGCGCCGGCGCTGTGGCGGACGATCATGCCGATTCCGAGGCCGAGCATCGGTGCGAGCGCAGTGAGCAAGAGACCCCATCCGGCGGTGGCGAGCGATCCCGATGTGTCCCCAGTTTCGAGGCCGCCGAGGAGGGCACCGCCGAGACCTGCGGCCATGCCGAGGATTCCCATCG
>JAYVOI010000344.1:0-7401 GCA_043758005.1 Ilumatobacteraceae bacterium | reverse complement strand
TCGCTGCTCAGGTCAAGCGAGCCGCGGAGCTGATCGGGTTCTGTCGCGACCGGATCGGCAACGCTCGCCTGCACATCGAGCAGGTGGTCGCCGATCTCGGTGACGAGCCGAGCTGATACGTTTTCCGCATGTCGGCAACATCATCGATCTCCACCGATGTGGTGGTCACCGCCAAACGCGAACTGGCCGCGGCGTTTCGTGCCGCCGCGTTCCATGGGTTCAACGAAGGCATCGACAACCACCTCTCGCTCGCCGTCCCCGGCCACGACGACCTGTTCCTGCTCAACCGATACGGTCCGCACTGGTCGGAGATCACCGACGACGACATCTTGACCATCGACCTCGACGGCCGCGTGGTCGATGGCGAGGGCGAATGGGAGGTCTCGGCGTTCATGATCCACCGCGGCTGCCACCAGGCCAGGCCGTCGGCACGAGCCGTGTTCCACACGCACATGCCCTACGCCACGGCGCTGTCGCTGACCGTTGGCGGCTTCGACAGCAAGCTCAGCCAGAACGCTATGCTGTTCCACAACCGCGTCGCCAACCTGGCCTACGGCGGGCTCGTCGACGCCGCCGAGGAGGGCTGCCGCTTCGGCGAGGTCATCGGCGACGACATCACCGTCGTGATGCTGGCCAACCACGGGGTGATGGTGATCGGCACCGACATCGCCGACGCGTGGCAGAAGCTCTACTTCTTCGAGCGCGCCTGCCAGGTGCAGGTACTGGCCCAATCGACCGGGCAACCGCTGATCCGGGTCAGTGACGCCATCGCCGAGCACACGGCGATGCAATGGCTGAAGGAAGCACCGAAGGCCGCCACCCAGTTCGCCGCCGTGCAACGCATCGTCGACGGCACAGCAGGCCCACTTCACGCCTAGCCTGCGGGGGTGCCCGCAGCCGCCCCGCCACCATCGCTCGCGGCGATCGCCCGGAGCGTCGAAGCCCGGTTGCGCACGCTGCTCGACCACGAGACGGCCCGGTGGGCGGCCTTCGACGAGGACCTGCGCGTGCCGATGGAGCACATCGCCAGGCTGGTGCTCAGCGGCGGTAAGCGCCTCCGGCCGTCGTTCTGCCACTGGGGTTTCGTCGGTGCCGGCGGCTCGCCCGACGACCAGCGGATCACCGATGCCGGCGCGGCGCTGGAGCTGATGCACGCCTTCGCTTTGTTCCACGACGACGTGATGGACGATGCCGTCAGCCGCAGGGGCACCCCGACCACGCACACCGTGTTCGCCGGCATGCACGCCACCGCAGGATGGTCCGGCGAATCTCGTCGCTTCGGCGAGGGCGTGGCCATCCTCGTCGGCGACCTGGCGTTCGTGATGGCGGATCAACTGCTGCTCGACGCGCCGCGCGATGCTTGGGTGATCTGGAACGAGTTGCGCACCGAGCTGAACGTCGGCCAGTTGCTCGACATCGTCGGCAGCGTGCGCGGTGATCGACGGCTCGACAAGGCGGAGCGGATCTGCCGCTACAAGAGCGGCAAGTACACGGTAGAACGCCCACTGCACCTCGGCGCCGTGCTGGCCGCACCGGAGCGCTCATCCGAGCTGCTACCGGCGCTGAGCGCATACGGCCTGCCGCTCGGCGATGCGTTCCAGATGCGCGACGACGTGATGGGCGCCTTCGGCGACGAGGCGATCACCGGCAAGCCCGTCGGCGGCGATCTCCGCGAGGGCAAGCCCACACCGTTACTGGCCCGCGCCGTCGCCGCAGCGTCACCCGCCCAGCGCGCGGTGCTCGACGGCGTCGGCGCGCCGGACCTCGACGACGCCACCATCGCGACGATGCAACAGGTGATCGTCGACACGGGCGCCCTGGCAGCGTTGGAGACCCAGATCGCCGCTCTGACCGAGGAAGCGGTCGCGGCGATCGAGATCGCACCGATCACTCCGCACGCCCGCGCCGAGCTGATCGCCCTTGCCAACTACGTCAGCTGGCGCGACGTCTGAGGCTGGGCCGCGGGCGCGCGCAACGCGGCCAGCAGGTCCGCAGCCTCCAGGATCTCGACGGCGATCTCGACCGCGGCGCTCCCATCGGGCTGAGCGACCGCCAGCCATGCATCACTGACCTGCATGCCGGTGGCCTGTTGGAGGGCGGCGACGTATCCCGACATCTGCGGTTGGTAGCGCCTGGCCAACTCGATCGGCGACGTGATCAAGGTGTCGGTCTTGAAGTCGACCAACGTCAGCGTGCCGTCGGGGTTGACGAACACGGCATCGACGTATCCCCACACGGTGATGTCCCCGAACTGGGCCCCGACGTACATCTCCCGGCGGCAATTGGTCGATGACTGCATGCGGGCGAACAGCTCGCCGCGCAGCAGCGAGTGCACCATCCGCTCGATGTCGTGGCGCCGGTCGAGCACACCCTCGGCCTCCGAGGCGACCTCGACCAACGTCGGCAGGCCGCGGGTCGGGTCATCGAGAGCGACCTGCTGCATCACGGCATGCACCGCGCTGCCCTTGGCGGTACCGAACCGGCCACCGCGCCGGCTCGGTCGGTCGTTGGGACCGGGCTCCTTCCGGTTGCCCGGGTCACTGGCTTCGTGGTCGTCGCTGTCGGGCTGCCGGCGCCCAACGGCTGCACCGAAGCGTTCGCCGGGAGCGACCCACTCGTCGCCGGTCTCGTCCTCGTCGACCACGAACAACGACCCCTGCACCAGGTCGGCGTCGGACGTCGGGCCGGCGGCATCGCCGAGCGCCTTGGCCAGGCCGCTCGCGGTCCAGATCCGGCGGACCTGCCCGGCCGTACGGTCCACCTCCTGCGGCTCGTCAACGGGCACATTGGTTGCGTCGACGGCGGGTCGCGCATGGTCGGGAGGGTGGGCGACCGGCAGCAGCGGATCGGCACACCACGCCAGGGCGACGGCGTCGGCGGTGGTCACCGAGCCGACCAGCCTCCCGGCCGCGCAGTTCCCGCTCTTGTGGTGCATCGACACCACGAGGTGGTCCTTGGCCCGGGTGAACGCCACGTAGAGCAGACGAGCTTCCTCGGACCGTGAACGCTGGCGCTCGATCGCCTCGATGTCGGCGAGCCCGGCACTCGTCATCCTCCCGAGTCGGGTCAACGCCTTGCCGTCGTGCCAGCGAACCCCGGTGGTGGCGTTGCCCGCGTCGGCGCCGCCCAGGCCGGCGACCACGGTGATGGGGAACTCCAGACCCTTGGCGGCATGGACCGTCATGATCCGCAGCGAATCCTCGCCTTCGTCGGTGCTGAGCTCGACCCGATCGATGTCGTCGATGCGCCGATCCACCCACGCCAGGTACTCGGCCAAGGTGCCACCGGTCGCATCGCTCCAGGCGCGGGCCTCGTCGATCACGTAGCGAACCCGCCGCCATGTCTCGCGAGCCACCTGCTCGCCTTCGTACAACGCCGAGGCAACGCCACGCCAGTTGTCGTACAGCTCGGCGATCAGCTCGGCGGGTGTTCGCTCGTGTTTGCGACGGCCGAACTGCTCGATCGTGCGCAACGCGTCGCCGACGATCCCGGGCTCGTTCGTGAACACTCGGAAGTCGTGGGGAAATCGTGCCGGCGATGACGCAGGCCCGTGGCGGTGCTCGAGCAGCTGGCGGTCGTCGATCCCGAAGATGGAGGTGCGCAGCGCGGTGACGACCTTCAACTGGTTGGTCGGGTCGTCAACGGCGCGCAACACCCGCAGCAGCTCGTACACCTCACGCGATCCGTAGATCAAGGTGCCACCCTCGACCCGATACGGCAGGCCGGCCTGACGAAACGTGTGCTCGAGCACACCGAGGCGCGTGCGGCTGCGGACCAGCACGGTGATGTCTCGGTATGTCGCGGCGCGGTCCCCGTCGTGGTCGGTGACCGTCCACGGCGTCGGCACGGCGACGATCTGCTGCACGAGCGCAGCGATGTCGTTGGCCTCACCCCGTGCAGTGGCTTCGGCGGAGGAGTACTCCAGCTTCGACCAACCGGGCATGCCCAGCACGACGACGCCCGGGCCATCGCCCGGAGCGTTCGAGCGACGTTGCGGTTCGAGCGGTGCGTAGGCGACATGCGCCGAGTCGGCGTCGTCGTCGACCTCAGCGAACCGGTGGGCCAGCACGGCGTTGATCCACGAGCAGACGTCGGCACGCGTCCGCCGATTGATCCGCAACTCCTGACTGGTCGCATCGGCAGCCAACAGGCTGGAGAACAACTCGACATCGGCGTTGCGGAAGCCGTAGATCGATTGCTTCGGGTCACCCACGGCGAACAGCGACGACGGTGGGGCGGCGCCGTCAGGCGAGGTGAGCTCGGAGATCACGTCGAACTGCACCTGATCGGTGTCTTGGAACTCATCGACGAACAGGTAGCGGTGACGCTCGCGAACCTGGACGCGGACATCGGGCCGGGTCTGCAGCAATCGCCGCGTCAACACCAGGAGATCGTCGAACGACAACTCGCCGCGGGCAATGCGAGCCGCGGCGGTGTCGATCACGATCGGGGCCAGCGCAGACAGCAATTGACTCACTGCCGGCTCGAAGCACGCGAAACGGATTGCCGCCCTGAACGGTTCCCACACCGGCGTCGAGGGGTGACGGTCGCCCAGGGCCGCCGCCGCGTTGGCCAGTGCCGGGATCGACGGCACGAACTCGAGCGCCATCTTGGCATCGGCGACCGCACTGTCGAACTTGGCCCGCATCCTCGCCGACGCCGAGAGGTACCGCTCGTCGGTAGCGACGTCGTCGAGCATGCGCATCACCGTGGCCCGGGCGACGGCAATCGACATCGGCCGGTCGATGGGAGTGCTCGCGATACGCAGCCAGTCGTTGTCGATCGCCTTGACCAGATCGGGGAGGAACGACATCGCGCCGAACGAGGCGATCACCATCAACGCCTCTTCGATCGCCGGCTTCTTCGAGGCCCGCTCGTACAACGACTGCACGGCCTGCTCGGCCCGCTCGTCGGCCATCGCACCCGAGGTCAACTCGTCGGCCGTCGTGAACTTCGGCGGCAACCCGGCCTCGATCGGGTAGCGCCGCAGCAACGACTGGCAGAACCCGTGGATGGTGCCGATGAACGCCTCGTCGAGTGCCACCGTGTTGCCCAGTGATTCGCGCAGGCGGTGGGCCACCTCGCGTGCGGCCTTCTCGGTGAAGGTGATCACGACCAGTTGGTTGGGTTGCACGCCGGGCGTCGCCACCAGCGCAGCGACCCGGGCGACGAGGCTGGTGGTCTTGCCGCTGCCGGCGCCGGCCGACACGGCCAGCGAACCGGCAGGATCGGCGTCGACCCACGGTGGCAACACGATCTGGCTCATTCGCGGTCAGCCCCGTCGTCGGTCTCGTCCTCGCCGAGGTGTGCGGGGAACAACCGAGCTCGCTCGGCGAGCTCCTCGACACCCAACGAGTCAACACAACAGATCAGGCAACGACCGTTCGGGGGGTGTGGTCGCGGCGCAAACCGTCCTTCGACGATCTCGCTCAACCAACGAGCGACGTACGCCTCGAAGTCGGCGATCAACGTCGGGTCGAGGGTGATCTGGCGCTCGATCGCCTTGCCGTCGCGCACGTGCAGGTAGCGCGCAGTGGCCGGTGGGGCATCGGCTCGATCGTCACCCGTCAACGTCACCCGGTCCTGATCGGCGGCGCGCGCGTACAGGGGGAGTTGCAGCCGGCGTCCGTCGTCGAGCGCGTTCCTCATCGACACCGCTGCGCTGGTCTTGAAGTCGGTGACTCGCAGGGTGCCATCAGGCAGCAGATCGATGCGGTCGATCTTGCCGCCGAACGACGCCCCGGCGACGATGACTCCGTCGAACGAGTGCTCGCCGGCAACGGGCTGCGACGCCTCCGTCGCCTCGGCGTCGAGCGTCGCGGCGATGGACCGAAGGATGTGCGCTCGTTCTGCTCGCCACGCACTGACGTGCCCGAGGCGGTGTTCGACGCCGATCGAGTCGGCGAGCTCGTCGAGCACCTCGATCGAGCGCTGGTGCATCGCCGGGAGATGAACGTCGCGAAGCCATGGCGGCCGTTGATCCGTGTCGGTGGCCAGCCATTCCGCAGCAACCTGTTCGAACACCGCATGCACCAGCACCCCACGCTCCGCAGGTTCGATCGACAGGATCGCCGCCGCGTCGGTTTCCTCGCTGACCCGCAACACCTGTTGGCCGAAGTAGTCGAGACCACACTTCGCCTGTCGCTCGATCGCCGTGATCGCCCACGGCCGATCGGTGGGAATCAAGGCAGGGTGCGGGCCCACCATGCCGTCGAACTCCGTCGGCAGCGGATCCAACCGGGCCCGCAACGCGTTGGCTCGACGCGCCAACCGCGGGGATCCGAGATGGGCATCGGCGGTTCGGGCCAGCCGCTCGGATGTTGTCAACGCATGGCCGCCGAGCAGGCCGACCGCGTGGGACTCGTGCCGCTCGATCACCATCCCGGCCAACAACGGTGACGGGTACACCTCGCCACCGCGACGCAGGTCGGTGCGCGCGTACGTCGCGGTCACCGTCGCCTCGCTGCACAGCAGTGCGTTCCACGCCCGTTCAGCGCGCGACGCGATCGCTCGCGGACCCTCGATGACGGTCGCCGCCGACTCGGGAAGGTCGCGGCCCAACAGCAGATCGTCGACGGTCGACGCCGGCAACACGCCCTCGTTCACGCCGACGACGAAGCAGTGCGCGGCGTCGATGCACACCGCACCACCGATGTCGGCGATCGTCACGGCGCCGGCGGCGTCGCCGCGCCGGCGCACCGGGGTATCGAGCAAGGTGCCGACCACCTGACGAAGCGCCGTCGACGAGAACGCAACGGCCACTCCGTCGTGGTCGAGCTCGGCCAGGCCCGACACGACCCGTTCGACATGATCGGCGGCATTGCGCTGCCACGCCGGACCATCCGCCCAGGCCCGCTCGCGCCACGTCGGCGCGCCGATGTGGTCGTCGAGGATCGCTTGGAGCGCCTTGACCGCAGCCTCCCACGTCGTCGCCCGCAGCACGCGTTGCGACTGAATGCGCAACCGGATGACCAACGTCGACAACCGGTCGAGGGCCTCGCGGTCGGCGGTTTCCCGAGGGGTCGGTTCGGCATCGACATCGTTGCGCGCCCACCGCTGCCGGCGTGTGCGGTTGGCTGCCTCCAACTTGTCGCCGGCGCGTTCCCAATCGGCGACGGTGACCAGGCTGAGCCTGCGGCACAACGAGGTCCATTGCCCGACGCGGCGTGGCGCACCGAAGTCGCCGACGGTGTACAGCGGCGCGACCGACAGCAACCGGAACACGTTGGGACGGTCCCATCCGCCGACCACGCCATCGACGACGTGGCGCAGCACCTGGCCGGCAACCGACCCACGCAAGCGTTCGACCGCCCCGCCAGACCAGGCGATCCCGGCGCGCTGCAACTCGTCGCGCACCGGGCGGCGATAGGTGGGCGCGGCGCAGACGATGGCGATGTCGTC
>JAYVOI010000343.1:0-7412 GCA_043758005.1 Ilumatobacteraceae bacterium | reverse complement strand
GTACGGGTTTGTACCTGCGCAGCATCACCGACCCCATGGAGGTCCCCGGCCGATGGCCGGAGGTTCGCGCCGAGTTGGAGGCTCGAGTCGAGTCCGAGGGCGCCGCGGCGCTGCATCGGCAACTCGCCTCGCTCGACATGGCTGCGGCGGCCAAAATGGAACCGACCAACGTCCGGCGCATCGTTCGTGCACTGGAGGTCACGATCGGGAGTGGCCGCCCGTTCAGCTCATTCGGTCCCGGGGTCGACACCTACCCGTCGGTGCAGTTCGACCAGTTCGGGCTGCGCTGGCCGCGGCCAGTGCTGGCACGGCGGATTGCCGACCGGGTGCATCGGATGATCGAAGCCGGCCTGGTCGCCGAGGTCGAGGCGTTGGCCCACGGCCCGATCTCGCGTACCGCTCGCCAGGCGCTCGGGTACAAGGAGATGTTCGACTACCTCGACGGCCGGTGCTCGCTCGACGCCGCCATCGAGACCACCATCACACGCACGCGCCAGTTCGCTGTGCGACAGGAGCGGTGGTTCCGTCGCGACCCGCGCATACGCTGGATCGACATCGACAACGACCCGGTGGCCGAAGCGCTGCCCGTATTGGAACGTGCATGGCGCAACTCGAACTGACCAAGCATCATGGGTTGGGGAACGACTTCCTGGTCGTGTTCCATCCGCCGGTCGATGACCTGCCGGCATTGGCTCGCCAGCTGTGTGACCGGCGACGAGGCATCGGCGCGGACGGGCTGCTGGTCGGTGAGAGCGAGCACGGATACGCGGCGCGCATGGTGCTGTTCAACTCCGATGGCTCGAGGGCCGAGATGAGCGGAAACGGGATCCGCTGCTTCGCCCAAGCCTTGGCCCGTCGACGCGGCGATCTCGCGCCGCAACACATCCTCACGGATGCCGGCGAGCGCATCGTCACGTTGTATGCGACCGAGGATCCCGACGTCATCGACGCAGCAGTCGACATGGGCCCGGTCTCGGCGATCGACGAGCCCGACGACTGGCATCGCGTCGGCACCGATCCGCTGCGGCCGGTCAGTCACCTCAGCGTCGGCAACCCGCACGCGGTGGTGGGCGTCGACGACGTCGCCATCGTCGATTTGCTGACCCTCGGTGCGTTGGTGCCCGACATCAACCTCGAGCTCGTCGAGGCCGGCCCGGAGCCGCACGCGATCACGATGCGCGTGCACGAGCGCGGGGCCGGCATCACCCAGGCGTGCGGCACGGGCGCCTGCGCCAGTGCATGGGCAGCGGAATCGTGGGGGCTGGTCACGGCCGGCCGTGGAGAAATCACCGTGCACATGGACGGCGGAGATGCCAAGGTACGTCTGCACCACCCTCACGATGGTCACGTCACCTTGGTCGGTCCAGCGGTCTTCGTCGGTTCGATCACGGTTCGTCTCTAGCAGGCAGGTGCAGCAAGGGAGCTATGTCGACGCCATACAACGAAGCACTCGGCGCAACGCTGATCGAGCGCACCAAGCGCGAGCAGATCGTGTTGGTGGGCGTCACGTTGCCCGGCAGCACTGACGGCGATACCGAGGCCAGCCTCGACGAACTGGCGTTGCTGATCGACACGGCCGGCGCCGACGAGGCCGGTCGCCTGGTGCAGCGTCGCGACCACCCCGACCACACCTGGTTCATCGGCAAGGGCAAGGTCGACGAACTGAAAGACATCTGTCTCGCCGTCGACGCCGATACCGTCGTGTTCGAGAACGAGCTCGCCCCTGCGCAGCAGTACAACCTCGAGAAGGTGTTGGGTCGAACAGCTATCGACCGCACCGCGGTGATCCTCGACATCTTCGCCCAGAACGCCCACACGCTGGAGGGCAAGGCCCAGGTCGAACTGGCCCTGTTGCGCTACCGCCTGCCGCGATTGCGACGCGGGGCGACGGCCAAGCTGTCGCAGCAACGCGGCGGTGTTGGTTCACGCTTCGGTTCCGGCGAGACCAAGCTCGAGGTCGATCGCCGGCGGATCATGCGTCGCATCACCAAGCTCGAGTCCGAACTGAAGGACTTGTCGGCCACTCGTGAGTTGCAGCGCAAGAGCCGGAGTCGCAGTGGTCTCGCCGCCGTCACCATCGTCGGCTACACCAACGCCGGCAAGTCGACGTTGCTCAACTACCTCACCCACGCCGGCGTGCTGGTGGAGGATCGCTTGTTTGCCACCCTCGACCCGACAACCCGACGACTGTCGCTGCCGGGCGGCGAGCCGGTGCTGATCACCGACACCGTCGGCTTCGTCCGCAACCTGCCGCATGGTCTTGTCGAGGCGTTCAAGAGCACGCTGGAGGTTGCCGGCCGGGGCGACTACCTGGTGCATGTGGTCGACTGCACCGCTGCCGACCCCGAGGGCCAGATCGCCGCGGTTCGTGAGGTGCTGGCCGAGATCGGTGCGTCGCACGTGCCCGAGTTGCTCGTGTTCAACAAGTGCGACTCGGCACCTGATGTGGCGACCAACCTGATGCAGCGGCACGAAGGCTCGGTCGCTGTCAGCGCCCTCAGCGGCGCGGGGATCGACGGGTTCCTCCACGCGATCAGCGACCGCCTCCGCGCGTTGAGCAAGGTCGTCGAACTGCTGATCCCGTATGAGCGCGGCGATCTGCTGGCGGCCGTGCATCGTGAGGGTGAAGTGCTGTCGACCCACCACGACGACAGCGGTGTGCGGGTGCGGGCGCGCCTCGCTGATGCCTCTGCCGGGCGCCTGGCTGAGTTCGTCGTCGCCCTTGCCTGATGCCACCACTGGTGGCGGTCGACCGTCATCGGGCAGGATGGTGTCTTCATGGCTGAGTCCGCCGGCTTCGTTCCGCCTCCATATCCGTACGATCGGCTCGATCGCCTGGCCCCGTTTGCCGCGGCGTTCGAAGGTGGAGTGGTCGACCTGTCGATCGGCACGCCGTGCGATCCGCCGATTGCCAGCGTGATCGCCGCCTTGTCGACATCGAACGCCGAGCGTGGCTACCCGCCGAGCATCGGCACCGATGCCTTGCGAGCAGCGATCCGTTCGTGGCTGGACCGTCGCTTCGGCCTCGACGTTCCGCTGAGTCAAGTGGCCGCCTGCGTCGGTACCAAGGAACTGGTTGCCACCACGCCGCAGTACCTCCACTTGCGCACGCCGTCGAAGGACACCGTGCTCTACCCGGCAGTCGCCTACCCGACGTACGAAATGGGCGCGACCCTGGCCGGCTGCCGCGGTGTCCCGGTGCCGTGCAGGGCAGACGGCGCGCTCGACTTCGAGGCGATCAGTGCCGACGATGCCGGGCGGGCGCTGATGTTGTGGGTCAACAGCCCGTCGAACCCCACCGGCGCGTTGACCGATCTCGGTCTCGCTGCCGCATGGGGCCGGGCCTACGACGTGCCGGTCTTCAGCGACGAGTGCTATGTCGAGTTCACGTGGGATGCCCCGGCCAGCACGATCCTGCACCACGGGTTCGACGGTGTGGTCGCGGTGCATTCGCTGTCGAAGCGATCCAACCTCGCCGGTCTCCGAGTCGGGTTCTACGCGGGCGACGCCGACCTGGTCGGCTACCTGAAAGAGGTCCGCAAGCACGTTGGCATGTTGGTGCCGGGCCCGGCGCAGGCCGCGGCGGCGGTGGCACTTGCCGACGACGCCCACGTCGACGTGCAACGCGACCGGTACCGGCGGCGACTCGATCGGCTCGGCAAGGTTCTTTCGGCGTGGGCCGGCGTCGAAGTTCCGTTTCCCGCTGGAGGGTTCTACCTGTGGTTCGATGCCGGCGACGGATGGGCGTTTGCCGAACGATTGGCTCGCGAAGGCGGCGCGTTGGTCAGCCCTGGCGACTTCTACGGTGCGGGCGGTGCACAGAACGTGCGTGCCGCCGTGGTACAACCTGATGATCGAATCGAACGGGTCGCTCGGCGACTGGGGGTGTTGTGATGTCGTTCCAACCTCAAGTGACAATGATGACTCCGCCGCCGCCCGTCGTCGCCCCGCCGTCGAAGGGCAAGCGGCGCAAGGGCTTGATCGTGCTCGGACTGGTCTTGCTGCTCGGAGGAGTGGTGGGTGGCGGTGCGATGGTCGCCAAGAGCATGTCGAACTACGAGGAGTCGGTGAAGTCGTTGGCACGCGCCCCAGTGGGGTGTACCACGACGCTGGTCTTCGACAAGCCGGCGACGTTCACCGTGTACATCGAGACCAAGGGCAAGCTCGGCCAACTCGGTGGTGACTGCGACACCAACAACAGCGACTACAGCCACCCCGGCGACAAGCTCCCCAAGGTTTCGCTGACGCTGGTCGACAGCAAGGGCAACGAGGTCACGATGGATCGCGGTGTCAGCGCGACGTATGACGTCAGTGGCTACAAAGGCACCGGTGTTCGCTCGATCGTGATCGAGGAGGCCGGCACGTATCGGCTCAACGTCGAATCCGACGACACCGATTTCGCCGCGGCGATCGGCAAGGACCCCAAGAAGGACAGCGATCTGTTGAAGGCCGTCGGCGGGGGAGTCGCCCTCGGTGGTCTCGTCTTGGGTCTGTTGTTCTTGCTGCTCGGTCTGCGCCGCCGCCGATCGGAGCCGGCGATGGCCGACATCCGCAATCCTGCGGCGCCGATGCCGGGCTGGCCGCCGAGCACCTACCCGGGCATGCCCCCGTCACCACCGGCGCCTCCGGGCTTTCGGCCGGAACCACCTGCCGCGCCGCAGCCGATCGGCTTGCCTGGGCAGCCTCCGATCCGGCTGCCGGAGCAACCTGTGGCCGGGGGCTTTGCTCCACCGACATTTGCGCCACCGCCACCGCCGTCGGACCCGCCGCCCGCGGCCCCACCAACCGTCGCCCCGCCGAGCGCGCCACCCACGGGGTACCCGACCCTGCCTCCAAGTTCGCCGCCTCCGAGCGCCCCGCCGGCGCCGCCCGGCGGAGGTTGGGCCGTGCCCGACGATCCCGACGAGGACTAGGTACCTCGAGCACTGGGGACCCGCAGAATTGTGGCGCGCCTACAGGCGCCGCATGACCGTGACGACGCGACCGAAGATCTGCACCTGATCGGCGTCGAACACCATGGGCTGAAGGCGTGAGTTGGCCGGGATCAGCGAGATGGTCGCACCCTTGCGTTGGAACGTCTTGACCGTGGCCTCTTCACCGGGGATCCCGGCGATCACGATCTCGCCGTTGCTTGCCGTGTCTTGGGCACGGGCGACGACGAAGTCGCCGTCCATGATGCCGATGTCGATCATCGAGTCGCCCCGAACCCGCAGCATGAACAGGTCGCCGGTACCGGTGAAATCTTCCGGGAGCGGGAACAACTCTTCGACGTTCTCCTGAGCCAGCACATCGGTACCCGCAGCGACATCACCAACGAGGGGCACGTGACGAACCGGCCGACGCTCGATGGCGGCACCCGACGACGGATCGAACCGAACCTCGATCGCCCGCGGCTTGGTTGGGTCCCGCTTCAAGAACCCCATCCGCTGCAACGAGGCAAGGTGGCTGTGCACGGTGGACGGCGATGTGAGCCCGACAGCCTCGCCGATTTCGCGCACGCTCGGCGGGTATCCGCGTTCGCGCATGCTGGTCTCGATCATGTCGAGGATGCCTCGTTGGCGGGCGGTGAGTTGTTCGGACATGGCCACAGCGTACGCGCGTTCGTGAGCCAGGTCAAACATTCGTTCGTGAAACAAATGTTCGATCGAAGGTTGACGTCGAACGACTGTTCGTGGCATGCTACGAACAGTCGTTCGAGCAACATGTGTTCGATCCAGCGACCTCAGTCCGAAGAAACGGAGCAGTTCGATGGCCATCGCAGTCGTCATTCCAGGGCAATTCGGCGATTCTTCACCTGCTGGTCAGCTCTATGCCCGCCGGCGGCTGATGGTGGGGCTGTGCTTGACCGCGATCGTGCTGGTGCTGTTCCTCAGCACCGGCCATGTTGTGGCGAATCGTGGGGGCGCTCCTGCCTCCGCCTCCATGATTCGCCCTGCTAGCGCCGCTGCGCCCATCGCTGCTCCGGCGCCAGCCAACGTCTACATCGTCCAGCCGGGCGACACGCTGTGGTCGATCGGCGAGCGATTCCATGGGCAAGCCGTACTCGTCGACTATGTCGATTCGCTGGTCGCGGTCAACGGTGGCACCGAGTTACAAGTGTCGCAAGCGCTCGCGCTGCCCTGAACCATCCAGTAGCCTCGGGCGGCGTGCGATGCCCGAAATGCCATACCGACGACACCAAGGTGATCGATTCGCGTGAAGCAGAAGAGGGCGCATCGATCCGGCGCCGGCGCCTCTGTGCGAGCTGCCAACATCGCTTCACGACGTACGAGCGGCTCGAAGAAGTTGCCCTGGTCGTGGTGAAGAGCCACGGTCTGCGCGAACCGTTCGACCGCTCCAAGATCGTCGCCGGGGTTGCCGCGGCGTCGAAGGGTCGCCCGGTCAGCGCCGAGCAGATCGAGCAGTTGAGCATCGAGTTGGAGGACCACTCCCGCCTGCAGGGCCACGAGATCACCTCTGCCGAAGTGGGGCTGGAAGTGCTCGAACGGCTGCGCTCGCTCGACGTCGTTGCCTACATGCGGTTTGCCAGCGTTTACAAGAACTTCGACGCCGCAGCCGACTTCCAACGTGAACTGGTGCTGCTGAAGAAGCTGGAGACCATTTAGAGCCGCGTCCGGCAACGTCTGCCAGCCTCGGGCATACAGCGCCGTTCTGGCGCGTCCGAGCGAGAGGCTGCGAGTGTCGTTCTGCGTCGCGCGTTCTGCACGTCCGCCAAGCTCGAGCTACGTCTGTGTCCGACTCGGTGGATGGCGATGATCTACGAGTGATCACCGACTCGGACGTGCTTGCTCACCTCGTCGAACGAATCGGCGCCGATCATGTGGCGTGGATCAACGGCGATAGTGGCGGATACGAGTTCGTTGATGAGTAGTCGACGATTCTTGGAGCGTTCGGTGGAGCGACCGTTGGGGCGTCGGCGGCAACACCGGGTCAGCGACGAGCAGTCGCGCAATTCGAATCCGGGACCGGGCCCGTCGAGATGATCAACGGTGGCGTGTCCGGCGATGTGGCCTGGCTCGTGCTGATCGAACGCGCCAGCGTCAACTTCGTTGGTCATGAGACGGCATGCCGATGGGATCTCCGCGCGACCGAGGTGTTCGAGCGTCGCGACGACGAATGGGTGCGGGTGCATCGTCATGCCGATCCGCTTGTTGAACGCCACCCGCTCGCCGAGGTGCTCACGCTCCTCCCGTGAGCGGCGTCATCAGTCAACGCTGCTTTCGTCCGACCCGTGACAGGATCACCGGCACAAGCGCCGATCGGAGCGCGCTCCATCCTCGGACACTCGTCGGGCGCGATTTCGGTACTCCCGGTACTCACACCTCGCCCAACCAGGCTCAACGGGTTCGATTTCGGTACTGGGAATACCGGAATCGCGCCCAACCACTCCGCTGGCGACGGTGGGTAAACAG
>JAYVOI010000342.1:0-3164 GCA_043758005.1 Ilumatobacteraceae bacterium | reverse complement strand
GGCGGTCCTCGCGACTGGATTGACGGGCGATCCGGGCCCGAGCGTCGGACTCCGTGAAGCCCCGGTACCGCACCAACCGCTCCACCTGCACCTCGACCGGCACGTCGACGACGATCTTGCCCTGCAGTTCCCCGCGTGGGTTTTCGGTGAGCAATGGGATGTCGAGCACGACGACCGCGTCGCTCGACGCCAACGAGTTGACTCGGCGGTTGATCTCCGCACCCACCGCCGGGTGCACGATCGCGTTGAGGTCGCGCAGCGAGTCAGGGTCGGCGAACACGATGTCGGCCAGGTCGGCGCGACGCAGGCCACCATCGCCGTCGACGACCCCGTCGCCGAACCGGTCGGCGATCGCCGCAACGACGGGCGATCCGGGCTGCTGCACGTCGCGCGTCACGGCATCCGCGTCGATGATGTGGGCGCCGCGTGCGGCCAGCAGGGCGCTGACGGTCGACTTTCCGGACCCGATTCCTCCCGTGAGCCCGACCAGGATCATCGGCGCAATGTACCCGCCTCCCGTTCAACCGGCGCGCTCTCGGTATCATCACGTGCGATGGGCGAAGAAGTTGACCAGCGGGTTCGCGGCAACGATCCTCCCCAGCGCGATCAACGGTCGCTCAGCTGGCCGTTGGTCGAGCGTCGCCGAGTCCATGCATCGCCCCCCGGCGGAGTCGAACGTCGGGCCGCCCGCCCGCCCGCGCCGGCACCGATCCCCAGCCTGACGGCCGCACCACTCTGGCCGTTCCGTCTCGCCGCGCTGGCAGGTGCACTGGCCCGCTCGCGCGACGGCTACAGCTGGGACAACTGGAAGCTGATCGTCGCTTCCGTCGTGGTCAGCATCTACGCGATCGTCACGTGCATCAGGCCCGTGCCGTATCGCGACGACACCAAGGTGCGGATCCGCATCATCGCTGAGCAGGCGCTTTACCTGATCGTGGTGCTGGCGACCGGCGCGTGGGCCTCGCCGTTCGCGTTGTGCCTGATCCCGTCCGGCATGCTCGCCGGCTTCGCCGCCGGTGGCTTCTTCAGCGCCCAGTTGGGCGTCGCCGCGATCGCCGCGGTCACGGCCAAGCATGCGAACGAGATCGGGGTGCGAGTCGGCCTACGCGATGGATTGCTGTGGACGGGTCTGCTCGGGCTCGTCGCATTCACCAGCGGGTTGACCCACCGCGCCGGCATCGAGGCCGCCCGCCAGCAACAACTGGCACTCGACCGCGTCAGCCGTCTGGCCGAAGCCAATTCGCTGCTCTTCTCCCTGCAGCGGGTGGCTCAGACGCTGCCTGCTTCGCTCGACCTCGACGACGTGCTCGACTCCACCGTGCAACGGATGCAGGCAATGGTGCGCCACGACGCGTTGTCCGTGTTCCTCGTCAACGCGACCGATCGCGCCGTCGAACCCATCCGCGCCCTGGGGTTCACACCGCCCTCGTCCTTCCAACTCGATCGCCTTCCCGAGGGGCTGCGCGCCGCGATGGACTCGCCGCGCACCGTCCGCATCGACGACCTCAGCTTCCGCGGTGGTGTTTCGGCCTCAGCGCGCAGCGGTCTCTATGCGGCACTTCGGGCCCGCGGAGCGCTCGTCGGCCTGATCGCGGTCGAAGCCGACCAGCCCGATGCGTTCGGGCAGCAGCAGGCCGAGATCGTTCACGGTCTGACCGAGCCGTTCGGAATCGCCATCGACAACGCCCGCATGTTCGGTCGCATTCGCACACTCGCCGCCGACGAGGAGCGCTCGCGTATCGCCCGTGACCTCCACGACCACATCGGCTCCTCGCTGGCGATGATCGGCTTCGAGGTCGACCGGGCCCGTTCGATTGCCGCCGACGGCGGCGAGATCATCCCCGTGCTCGAAGACCTACGCACACAGGTCACCGCCGTGGTGTCCGACGTTCGCGACACGCTGTTCGACCTCCGCACCGAGGTCACCGATACGTACGATCTGGCCAGCATCGTTCGCGACTTCCTGACCAGGGTCCAGCAACGAACCGGCATCCAAACCGACCACGAGGTGAAGATCGCCGGACGACTGCCGCTGATGCAGGAGCGCGAGCTGTGGCAGATCGCTCGCGAGGCGATCACCAACGTCGAGCGTCACTCGCAGGCCAAGAACCTGACGGTGACGGTCAACGAGACCACCACCAGCGCGTCGATCTCGATCCGAGATGATGGTGTTGGACTCGGGTTGCATACGAGTCGAGCCGATAGTTATGGCATCATTGGCATGCGCGAGCGTGCGGCCCGAATCGGGGCCGAGCTTTCCATCCGCCCATCGGTGCGTGGTGGTACGGAGATTCAAGTGCATCTGCGCTCTGACGACAGGAGACAACGTTGGGACTCTCGGTAATCCTGGTCGATGACCACACCATGTTGCGCCAAGGCATTCGCCGAGCGCTGGAGAGTGAGGGCATCAAGGTCGTCGCTGAGGCGAGCGACGGTGCCGAGGCAATTCGGCTGGCTCTCGAGCACAAGCCCGATGTCGTGCTGATGGACGTGTCGATGCCGGGGATGGACGGCGTCGAGGCCGCTCGTCGCCTCGTCGAGGCCGATGGACGCCAGCGCGTCGTGATGCTGACCATGCACATCGACCGCGATGTGATCGACCGCGCCATCCGCGCCGGCGCAGTCGGCTACCTCACGAAAGATTCGTCGATCAGTGAGGTGATCCTCGCCATCCAGTTGGCGGCCAACGGCGACCGCCCGATGTCGCCTCGGCTCGCCTCGGCGATGCTCGACGAGGCCCGACGCGAGGACGCGCTGATCTCGGTGCGTGAGGAAGAAGTGCTGCAGTTGGTGGCCGACGGGTACGGCACCAACGAGATCGCCGAACGCCTGTACATCAGTGGCAAGACCGTCAAGAACCATCTCGCCTCCATCTATGAAAAGTTGAACGCGCGTGATCGCACACAGGCCGTGCTGATGGCCGTCAAGATGGGCATCGTCAAACTCACCTAGTCAGCAGCAATGCAGCAGAGTCCCAGCGCACCTTGCACGCCGAGCCACCAGCGGGGCCACTGGAGGTGTTGATCCCTGAGTTCTGCATTTCGGTGGTCAACATGTGAGTTGGGGTGTTGGTTGGAGTGGTCCGGTGATGTGTCCTTTGGGTGGGGCGGGGATGAGTGTGTGGTCGGGTCTGCGGATGTGGAGGTTGGTGGCGTCGCCGATGA
>JAYVOI010000341.1:0-16652 GCA_043758005.1 Ilumatobacteraceae bacterium | reverse complement strand
GCGCGTCTTCCATCGCCAGGTAGCTGTCGGGCCGGTTCTGCTTGATCGTGCCTTCGTAGGTCTCCCAGGTCGTGTGCGCTGTGTCCCAATCCGCCTCGGCCGTGTCGGGCGTCGTCGCCGCCGCCGTGAGGATCTCTCCGGTCTTGGACAGCCCCGCAGTCACCGTGGCATCGTCGACGACCGGGTGGGTCTCCACCGTCGCGGCGACAGCGACGGTGTCGGCGGACTGCTTGTCATCGCCGCATGACACGCCGAGCAGGCTGAATCCGGCGAGAACCGCGACGGTGAATCGGAAGGCGGTGGTACGAGTCATGTAACAGACATTATCAAAGAGTGTTAGGTATGCCTAATCAATCGTGGGAGTCAGGGTTGTCCGCACGATGGTAGCGGGCCGCGATCAGCAAACCAGCCAGCGCCGGGGCCATTCCACTGCCTTGGTGATCCCGATCCTCGGTGTCACGACCGGTGTCGTCGGCGGGCCGATCCCGTCGTCGACCACGTGCGCCGGATCGCCGTTCGTGGACATGTCGATACCGAGTTGGCGGCAGAGCTTGGCCGGCCCGTTCGTCAGCCGCGTATCGACCCTGTCGCAGACCACGGCGCGTATCAGCACCGCCTGGGCGTCACCGGCGAGACCGGTCACGATGTTGACGCAGTAGTGCATGCCGTAGACGAAGTACACATACAGGTGCCCCGGCGGGCCGTACATCACCTCGTTGCGCTTGGTGCGACCACGGAAGCTGTGACTGGCCGGATCGTCGCGGGTGTACGCCTCGACCTCGATGATTCGTGCGGCAACGTCGCCGACGAGCAGCACCTTGTTGAGCAGATCAGGGGCGACCTCCGTAGCGTCACGGGCGAAGAATGCCGGTGGGAGCCGCTTCACGCCGTTGCAGCACGAAGTCGATCGACGTACGCCGCGAATCGCTCGATCTGCGCGGCAACGGCGGCGGGTCCTGCACCGCCGGGCGTCACGCGTCGCCTGATGGAGACACCGGCAGCGACCAGCGCAGCTGCGTCGGGGCCGAGCAACGGGTCGGCGGCGACCAAGGTTCGCAGTGACGCTTCGCCCTGCAGCGATCGACGGACGAGGGCCCCGATCACGGCATGCGCGTCGCGGAACGGCGTGCCACGCTGCACGAGCCACTCGGCCAGGTCGGTAGCTGCCATGGCCTCGGCATCGGCAGCAGCCTGCATCCGTTCTGGTACCCACGTTGCCGTGGCAATCATGCCGGTGACCGCGCCGAGGCCCAGACGAACCTGGTCGACGGAGTCGAACAATGGTTCCTTGTCCTCCTGGTAGTCCCGGTTGTAGCTCAGTGGCAGGCCCTTCATCGTCGCCAGGAACCCGGTGAGGTTGCCGATCAGCCGGCCGCCCTTGCCCCGCGCCAGTTCAGCGATGTCAGGGTTCTTCTTCTGCGGCAGCATCGACGAACCCGTGGCGTATGCGTCGTCGAGGCGGGCGAACCCGAACTCCTCGGTGGTCCACAGCACGAACTCCTCGCCGATGCGCGACAAGTTGATGGCCACCATTGTCAGGGCGAACAGCGATTCGGCCACGTGATCGCGCGAGCCCACTGCGTCGAGCGAGTTCTCGAATCGAGCAGCGAACCCGAGCCGCTCGGCCGTGAAGTCGGGATCGAGTCGCAGCGATGAGCCCGCCAACGCCCCGGCACCGAGGGGCGACACGTCGATGCGCTGGAGCGCATCGAGGATCCGCTCGATGTCGCGACCGAGCGCCCACCCATGCGCGAGGAGGTGGTGAGCGAGGAGCACCGGCTGCGCACGTTGCAGGTGTGTGTACCCGGGTAGGTAGACGTCGCCGGCGGCGCGTGCCCTGTCGAGCAGGACCGACTGCAGGTCCACGATCCGCTGAGCGATGACGACGAGCTCGCGCTTCATCCACAGACGCACGTCGGTTGCCGACTGGTCATTGCGACTGCGACCGGTGTGCAGCTTCGCACCGGTCGGCCCGGCGAGCTCGGTGACACGACGTTCCACGGCCGTGTGGATGTCTTCGTCGCTCTCGGCGAACACGAAGGATCCACCACTCATCTCGGCCGCCACCTGATCGAGCGCGGCGATGATCGATTCGCCTTCGGCCGTGGTGATGATCTCGCAATGCGCGAGCCCGAGCACATGCGCAACGGACCCGGCGATGTCGTCGGGCCACAGCCGCCGGTCGAACGACAGGCTCTCGGTGAACGCCATCAGCTCGGCTGCCGGCCCGCCTTCGAATCGGCCGTGCCACAACGACTGCCCGGTCGGAGCGTGCCCGTCGGGTGTCACGACAACCCGGCCAGTTCCCGAAGGTGAGCGGCCAACGCCTTGCCGCCCATCGACTCGTCGGCGACGCACATCAAGGTGTCGTCGCCCGCCACGGTTCCGATCAGACCGCTCATCCCCGAACGATCGATGGCGGAGGCGACGACGTGTGCGCAGCCGGGTGGCGTTCGCAGCACGACGAGATTTGCCGACACCTTGACCTCGGCGACCCATTCCCCCATCACGCGGCGCAACTGATCTTCCGGCGCGATACGGGCGGGCTCGTACTCCGGGATCGCGTACACCGTCTCGCCACCCGGAACTCGCACCTTGACGGCGCCGAGATCCTCGAGGTCGCGCGACACCGTGGCCTGCGTTGCCGCAATCCCCTCGTCGGCGAGCAGGTCGACCAGTTGCGGCTGATTCGTCACGGCATGCTTTCCGATCAATTTGCCGATCACTTGCTGCCGTTGCACCTTGCTCGCCATCAGCGCACACCCATCAAGAAGGCCAGCGCGCCACGGGCGGCGTGCATTCGATTGTGGGCCTGGCGAAACACATGGCTAGTAGGGCCGTCGATCACCTCGGCCGCGACCTCGAAACCGCGGTAGGCCGGCAGGCAGTGGTAGAAGCCGGCGCCCGGTGCGGCGCGAGACATCATCTGCTCGGTCACGGTGTAGCCCTCGAAGGCTTGCTTGCGCTCGTTCTTCTCGGACTCCTGGCCCATCGATGTCCAGGTGTCGGTGTACACGGCGATAGCACCCTCGACCGCATCGTCGGCGCGATGGGCCTGTCGTACCCGACCGTCGCCGAGCAGATTCAATCGTTCGACCTCGACCTCGGGAGCGTCGTAGCCGACCGGGCAGCCGAGTGACACGTCGGCGCCGAGCAGCACGCACGCCTCTGCCAACGAGCGCGCGACGTTGTTGTAGTCGCCCACGTAGGCGACCGTGTGTCCGCCCAACGCACCGTGAACCTGTTGCATCGTCAAGACGTCGGCCAGCCCCTGCAATGGATGCGAGTGATCGCTGAGCATGTTGACGATCGGCACGGTGCTGACAGCGGCCATGCGCTCGACCACGGCGTGTACGAACACCCTGGCGGCCAGTATCCCGTGATAGCCGGCCATCACGCGTGTCACGTCTTCGACCGATTCGCGTGTGTCGAAGCCGACCTCCTCGCCGCGCGTGTAGACGGGGTGACCACCCAGTTGCACCACGGCCATCTCCATCGATTGGCGAGTGCGGTTCGACGGCTTCTCGAAGATCAGGGCGACACCTACACCGGCGAGCGCCGGGCGGAGGTCGGTGCGTTCGGCGAGGTGCAACACCTGCACCAGCTCTTCGGCCGAGAAGTCGGTGATGCTCAGCAGATGTCTCATCGCAGCACGTCCGCAACGATCGAGACGGCCTCGTCGAGCTCGTGCTCGGTCACGGTCAACGGCGGCGCGAATCGCAGCGATGTCGGTGTCACGGCGTTGGTGACCAGGCCGCGGTCGAGCAGCTCGGTGTACGCAGCCTTCGCGTCCCGACCGTCGACGAGCTCGGCAGCCAGCAACAGCCCACGACCGCGAACCGAGCTGACGCCGGGCAGTTCGCTCAATCGAACGGTGAGGTACTCCCCCCGCTGCGCAGCCAACCCGGGCGCATCGATCCGGCGCATCTCGTCGATCACCGCGCTGACGACGGCGGTGGCCAGCGCCGTGCCGCTGTACGTGCTGCCGTGGTCTCCTGGTTGGAACACCGCGGCCACCCCGTGCTTGGCCCATGTCGCCCCGACGGGGAATCCGTTCCCCATCGCCTTCGCCATCGTGACCACGTCGGGCACGATGCCGGCGTGCTGGAACCCGAACCATTCCCCGGTTCGGCCGAAGCCGGTCTGAATCTCGTCGAGCATCATCAACAGCCCACGTTCGTCGCAGAGCGCACGAACGTCGCGGAGGTATTGGTCGTCGGCGGGGACCACGCCGCCCTCGCCCTGCACCGGCTCGAGCAACACCGCCGCAACAGTCGTGTCGATTGCCGCCTCCAGCGCGTCGATGTCGTTGTATGCAACATGGCGGAACCCGTCGGGCATCGGGAAGAACGGCTCGTGCTTGGCAGGTTGTCCGGTAGCGGCCAGCGCAGCCAGCGTCCGGCCGTGGAAGCTCCCGAACGCGCTGATCACGGCGTGGCGACCGCGACCGCCGAACTTGCGGGCCAGCTTCAACGCCGTCTCGTTGGCCTCCGCGCCGCTGTTGCAGAAGAACACCTGCCCGACCGAACCGGTGGCCTCTGCCAGCAACGCGTCGATCTTGATGGCTGCTTCGGTTGCCTTGTCGGTCGCGAAGAGATTGCTGACGTGCATCAGCGTGCCGGCCTGTGCCGAGATCACCTCGGTGATGCGTGGATTCGAATGGCCGAGTGCGATCACCGCCAGCCCGCCGAGGAAATCGAGATAGCGCTTGCCGTTGCTGTCCCACAGCTCGGTGCCGAGACCACGGACGAACATCACCTGCGGCGCGCCGAACACCGGCATGAACGGGCAGACCGTCGGCGCTGCCGACGTGTCGAACGCGTGCGAGCTCATTGGACCATCGTTCCTATCCCCTCGTCAGTGAAGATCTCCAGAAGGAGCACGTGCGCGATGCGACCGTCGAGGATGTGTGCTCGACGAACGCCGCTGCGTACCGCGTGCACACAGCTCTCGACCTTCGGGATCATCCCGCCGGCGATCGTGCCGTCTGCCATCAGCGAGTCGAGCTCGTCGGGCGTGGTCTGGCGGATCAACGAGGCGGGGTCGTCGATGACTCGGCGGAGGCCCTCGATGTCTGTCAGGTAGACCAGCTTCTCGGCGCCGAGCGCCTCGGCGATTGCGCCGGCCACAGTGTCGGCATTGATGTTGAACGCCTGGCCACCGACGTCGGTGCCGATGGTCGCAACCACCGGGATGAACTCGTCGTCGAGGAGCGCGTTGAGGATCGTCGGGTTGATCGACTCGACATCGCCAACGAATCCGAGGTCGGCATTGCGAGCAGCGGCGCGAATCAGCCCGGCATCCTCACCGGACACGCCAACGGCCAGCGGGCCATGCACGTTGATCGCCGCAACGAGTTGTGGGTTGACCTGGCCGATCAACACCATCCTGACGATGTCGATGGTCTCGCCATCGGTGACTCGCAGCCCGTTACGGAACTCACTCTGCTTGCCGAGGCGAGCCATGAGATCGCTGATCTGCGGGCCGCCGCCATGCACGACGACGGGTCGCATGCCGACCTGACGCATCAGCACGATGTCTTGAGCGAACAACGCCAGAGCGTCGTCCTCGGAGGCGCCGGCCAATGCGTTGCCGCCGTACTTCACCACGACCACCTGGTCGGCGAATCGACGAATGTACGGGAGCGCCTCGACCAGTGTCGCGGCGCGGTCGGCCGCAGCAGTGATCGTCACGGGTACATGCCCACCGTTGCCAAGCCCAACGTCTCGGGCAGGCCGACGGCGACGTTGGCGGCCTGAATGGCACCACCGGAGGCACCCTTGGCGAGGTTGTCGATTGCGCAGATCGCGATGACGGTGTTGGTGCGTTCGTCGAATCGCGCGGTGATGTGGGCGACGTTGCTGCCCATCGTGGCCTTCGTCGACGGCGACGCCGGGCGAACCACGACGAACGGCTCACCGCTGTATCGACCGGCAAGCGTTGCCAACAGCGAGGCGGTGGTCACCTTGCCGGCCGGCTTGGCGTAGCACGTCGCCAACAGACCACGACTCAGTGGGGCCAGGTGTGGGGTGAACAGCACCTGGGCGCCGGTCTCTTGCTCGATCTCTGGCGTGTGACGGTGGTCCAGGAGCCCATAGGCGCTCACGTCTTCGTCGACCGTGCAGAACATCGATGTGTGCTTCAGCGCCCGGCCCGCGCCACTGACCCCGGTGATCGAGTTGACGATGACACCATTGGGGTCGATCGCCCCGGCCTCCACCAGTGGCGCCAGCGCAAGCGTTGCCGCAGTCACGTGACAGCCCGGTGTCGCCACCAACGTCGCCTCCTTCAGGTCCTCCCGATGCAGTTCCGGCAGCCCGAACACGGCGGTGGCGAGCAACTCCGGTTGATCATGGGTGAACCCGTACCACGTCGGGTACAGCGATGCGTCCTTCAGACGAAACGCGGCGGACAGGTCGACGAGGCAGCCGACCGTGCCGTGCAGTTGCGGTGCCAGCGCCATCGACGTTTCGTGCGGCAGCCCGAGGAACACGACATCGAGCCCTTCGGCCTTGGAGGGGTCGAACTCGTCGAACACGAGGTTGGGGTAACGTGCCGCGAGGCTCGGGTACAAGCTGCTGGCCAGCGTGCCGGCCTGGCTGTCGCCGGTGGCATAGACCACGTCGAACTCCGGATGTTGGGCACACAGCCGCAGCAGTTCTGCTCCGGTGTACCCCGATGCGCCGATGATGCCAACTCGCTTCACGACGTATGATCATACGCTGCAACGCATGATCATACAACTCACATTCGGCGTCTAGACCGAGGCGCTCGACACCTGGAAGCGGACATCGATCTGCTCGAAGCCCATCGCCTTGAGCATGCCCGTGAGCACGTATGTGGTGTGTTCCTGTGCCCGCTGGAGCAGATCGGTCTGGCTGGCGGCGTCGGCCATCTTGTTCATCGCCGCCTCGTAGAGCGCATCCTCACTGGTCGGGTTGTCGTTGAACAGTCCGCCGATGCGGTTGAGCAACCCACGATCGCGGTTCATCACGTGGCTCACTTGATGGTCGAGCACCGGAGCGTTGGCATAAGGGCCTGGCAAGGTGACGACCACCGACTTCGCATCGTCGCTGATCTTCACGGCACCGGCGCCGATCGTGCTGAAGTCGACCACCGCGTCAACGGTGCCGACGCCGAGGAACTGCACCCGCTCCCCCGCGATTGCGCTCGGCACCCACTTGACGTCTTTCTCGAGGTCCAACGTCACTTCGAACTGAGCCTGGGCGGCGTGGAAGTCGGACAGATCGCGCAGTTCGGTGAGGACCGGCGGCGGCGAGTGATCCTTCGTCACGGTGGTGAACGGTGAGTCGAGCAGCTGAAAGCCGACCACACCGGCCACGACCAGACCGCCGAGAATGGCGACGGCACCGAGGAACTTCTTGAACATGAGGGAATTTCTCTCCTTGCGATCCCGAGGGAAACGATCACCGTGTCTCAAAGCCAGAATGGAGGGGTGAATTCCATCTACGCGACCACGAAGGGCATGTTGTTGCTGGCAACGCCGCCGCTCGATGATCCGAATTTCGACCGATCAGTGGTCTACATGATGGAACACAGTGCGGAAGGCGCTGTAGGAGTAGTGCTCAATCACCCGACGAACGAAACATCGATCGACGGCCTCGATCTGTGGATGGACCTGTCAGCGCCGCCCGCCGTGGTGTTCAACGGAGGCCCCGTGCAGTTCGACGCATTGATCGCGATCGCCGAGCTGCGAGGAGCTCGTGACGACGCGTGGAGCGCGATCCTTCCCGACCTCGGCAGTGTCGACCTGGCCCGCGATCCGATCGACGTTGCCGACGAGGTCGGGCGGGTGCGCATGTTCCGTGGCTACGCAGGCTGGGCCTCCGGCCAGCTCGACAGTGAGCTCGCGGCCGGAGCCTGGATGGTGTTCGACGCCCGCCGCGACGACGTCTTCCACGGCGCGCCGGAAGATCTGTGGCGCCACGTCCTGCGACGCCAGGGTGGGCGGGTCTCCTGGATCGCCAACGCGCCGGATGACCTGTCGATGAACTAGCTAGTAGCACGTCGGGCAAGTTCGCGCCGCGGCGCGTGCGTTCACATCCGGCGTGATGCGTGGAGCGCAGTTGCGATCTGCTCGGCAATCACACCGAGACCGGTCGGGCGCGATTTCGGTACTCCCAGTACTCACACCTCGCCCGACCAGGCTCAACGGGTTCGATTTCGGTACGTCCACTACCGAAATCGCGCCCGACAGAACTTCACGGCGAAGCGCTCCCGGAGTCGGCGATCTGGGCGCCGGTCTTGGTGAAGATCGATTTGAGGATGTGCTCGGACCTTCATTGGTCGCCGCGTTGGTCCTGATGCTCGCCGCCCGACCGATCGCGGTCGCGCCGGACGCTCGTTCGCCTGGGCGACCGACCCATAGGCGGACTGAGACCGTCAGTCCTCCTGCCAACGCCAGGTCAGCATGTCGGCCGCCCACCCTTGCTCCGGATCGGGAGCGTCCGCCTGGGCGACGTGCAGGTGGGTTCGGGCTTCGTCGAATCGCTTGTTGTGATACGCCATCGACCCGAGATAGAAGTGAGCCCGGCCCTTGTCGGTCGGGCCGGCAGCGTCGGAATCCACGACCGACTGCAACTCGGTCATCGCCACCAACGTGTCTCCCTTCTCGAACGCGGCGATGCCGGCGAGCAGCAGCTCCGAGTCGTCAGTTTGATACGGGTTGCCTCCGTCGTCGACCTGCACGCCGATCTGCAGCAGTGCCTCACGTGCCATCGTCAGCCGCTGCTCACTGTTGCTGTTGGCCAACACGTACTCCAACGCCGGACGCGCCTCGTCGTTGCGACCGAGGTGCACCAGGGCAACGCCGAGGTACGCCTGGGCGACGGCGTGGCGACCGATGCCGATGTCGACGGGTGTGTCCTGGTAGGCGCGACACAGTGCTTCCACAGTGGTCCAGTCGCTGCGGTCGAACGCGCTGACGATGCTCTCGAGATACCGCTCGCAGGCTTCGAAGGTCTCCGGCGGATTCGAAGGATCGACCGCCTGGTCCGGCATCTCCCCGCGCAAGGCGATCTCGAGATCGTGCTTGCCCGGTTCGTGGCTGACCTCGAGGAACTCGAGAGCGCCGTTGATGTCACCGACGGTCTGCAGGTACAGCGCCAGGCGGTACGACGCGAGGCTGGATTCCGGGGTGCCCGATACACCGCTCAGCACCGATCGGTACAGCACCTGGGCCTCTTCGGTGCGAGTGTCGTTCCACAATCGATCGGCCTCGTGCATGTACTCGGTGAGCTGCTCCGGGGTTTGAGGGATCGCTGTTGGATCATCGATGGCCATTTCGGCAGTATCAACACTCCGGCAGCGATGTCAATCCCCGAGCGCGAACTGTGTCTGTACGTGCAAATCCGCCAACCCGATGAGGCGACCTCACCGGCCGTACACAGAGACATGCAGGGCGCTCGGGGCGGTGAACGGTTCGCGATTCCAGCCGCCCCAGCGATCCCTCAGCCGCAGCCCGGCGAGTCGTGCCATGAGGTCGAGCTCGGCCGGCCACGCATACCGGCAGACGATCGGGCTCACCGCCACGCCGTGCTGGGACAGCGAGACATGGCTCTCGTCGAGCATCTGCCGCACGGGATCGTGGCGGCCGACGTCGAGGCGGACTTCGTCGACACCGATCGCCTCGGCATCGACGTACTGATCGTTGCGCAGCCGATACAGAAACGTCGGCACGAATGCCTCGATCACGAACGAGCCATCGTCGGTGAGGTGTGCTGCCACGTTCTCGAAGCAGCGCACCTGAGCGTCCTGCGTCAGCAGGTTGAAGAGGGTGTTGAAGACCACGTACACCAGTCGGTACGAGCCCGTCACCGGCACCTCCGCGAAGTCACCGATCGTCACCGAGATCGCCTCGCCTCCCGGCTTGGCACGCAAGCGGGCGACCATGGCGGCCGAGATGTCGATGCCGTCGACGGGTACGCCTCGAGCTGCGAGTGGCAGTGCGATCCGGCCCGTACCGATCGCCAACTCAAGCGCTCTGCCATCGCCGACCACACCTGCGAGGAACGACGCGGCATCTGCTTCGTCCCCGCGGGGCTCGTCGTCGTACGTCGCGGCAACTGCTTCATCGAAGCTGCGGGCTGGATCGAAGTCCTTCACGGACCAGATACGACCGCATTCGCGCCGCACGGTGCAACCGATTACCTAGCGAAGCGTCGCGCCGAATTTGCCGACGCCGGCAACGACCTTGTTGCGGACCTCGGTCAGTTCGGTGTCGCTGAGCGTGTGATCGAGCGCCTGCAGCCGGAGACGGTACGCCAGGCTTCGGGTGTCGGCCGGCAGGCCCGGACCGCGATAGACGTCGAACAACGCGACATCGACCAGCAGCGCGCCTGCGGCCTGCTTGATCGCCTTCTCGACCTTCTCGGCGATCACCGAATCCGGTGTGGCGAATGCCAGATCGAGATCGCTGGAGGGGAAGCGACTGGTCTGCTTCCACGCCGCCACCTTGGCGTCGTTCGCCAGCAACACCGAAAGGTTCAGCTCGAGCAGCGCGACCCGCTCGACGACGCCATAGGCGTCGAGCACATCGGGGTGCACCTCCCCCACCACACCGATGACATCGCGACCTGCCGACAGGGTCGCCGAGCGCGTGGGATGCAGGCCGGCCGGTGGACTCGACTGGTCGACGCGCGCCCCGAACCCCATCGTCGCCGCGATCTCGCGCCAGACCGCCATCGCCGCCATTGCGTCGCGACCGGCCAAGACGATCGCCAACGCTTCGTACTCGGCGGGCAGCTCCCCGTCGCCGGGCGGGTAGGCGTGCCCGATCTCGAACAGACTGACCTCGGGCCGGCGATGCGACTCGTTGAACGCCACAGCCTTCAACAGGCCGGGGCGCAACGAGGTGCGCAGCACACTCTCCTCCGCCACGAGTGAGTTGACGATCCGCACGGCGGGCCCGGCCAGCCCGGCGCGAACCAGATCGTCGTCAGCCAAGAACGGATTGGGCATGGCCTCGTCGAGCCCCAAGCCCAGCAGGACGTCGCGCAGCCGTCGCCGGCGGGCCTGCACCGGCGACAGCCGCCCGTGCATGGCCGACTTCAGCACGGTCTTGCCGATGTTGCCGTAGCCGTACTGGCGGGCGACCTCTTCGATGATGTCGACCTCCGCGGTGCAGTCGGGGCGCCACGATGGAACAAGGACCGTCAACGTGTCTCCACCGTCAGCCTGAAAGCCCAAACCACGGATCAGGTCGCAGATCTGCCCACTCGGCAGTGAGGTGCCGAGCAGTGCGTTCACCTTGGCGACACGCACGTCGATCACCGGCGCAACAGGCAGATGCGCCGACTTCGCGTCGACCATTCCGTCGTGCACCACGAGATCGGGACACGTCAGTCGAAGCAGTTCGACGAACCGGGCGATGGCCACCGGCATGCCGAGGGGATCGACACCACGGTCGAAACGAACCGACGCCTCGCTCCGCAGGCCAAGTCGACCGGCACTCTTGGCCAGGCCGATCGGTTCGAACCAGGCGATCTCGAGGGCGATCGTCGTGGTGGTGTCGCAGATCTCGCTGTCGAGGCCGCCCATGATCCCACCGACACCGATCGGCGTGTCGGTTGCATCGCAGATCAGGAGATCCTGGGTGGTGAACGTGCGCTCGACGCCGTCGAGGGTGACCATTGCTTCACGGTCGCGGGCGCAGCGAACGCGAAAGCCGCCGCCGCCGAGCGTGTCGAGGTCGTACGCGTGGTTCGGCTGATTGAGCTCGAGCATCACGTAGTTGCTGACGTCGACGACGTTGTTGATCGACCGCATGCCGGCCGCGGCCAGTCGCTGTGCGATCCAGGTCGGTGATGAGGTGACGTGCAGCCCGCTGATGACCGTGCTGGTGAAGCGGGCGCACCGATCGCCGTCGATCAACTCGACCGTGGCCTGTCGCGTCGGCGCCGCGCTCGTCGACGCGACCGTCGTCGTGGGGGCTGTGAGCGGTAGTCCGAGGCGAGCAGCGACCTGGCGGGCGACCCCCAGGTGACCCAAGCAATCCGGCAAGTTACGCGTCACGTCGAGGTCGTACACGGTTTCCGGAGCGAGACCGAGTGCCTGGCCATACGGAACGCCGAGCGGTGTGCCCGCAGGGAGGATCACGATTCCGGCGTGATCGTCGCCGAGACCCAATTCGCGCGCCGAGCACAGCATGCCGTCGCTCTGAATGCCGAGGATCGGCTTCGGCTCGATCACCCGCCCGTCCAGCATCGCCGTGCCGGGCGTCGCCAGGGGCACGATGTCGTCGGCCTGCATGTTGAACGCGCCACACCACACGTGACGTTCGCGACCGTCACCGGTCTCCACGAACACGCGGTGGACCTTGGCTGCGTCGGGATGACGCTCGGTGCGCACGACGCGCGCCGTGATGACGCCGTCGACCGTCGCGCCGACCTGGATGATCTCCTCCACCGCCAGGCCGAGATCCGTCATGGTCGCTGCAATCATGTCGATGTCGTCGCCGACCGGGGCGAGCTCCTTGAGCCACGAGTGAACGATCCGCATCAGAACTGCTCCACGAAGCGAATGTCGTTGCTGTACATCTCGCGCAAGTCGCCGATGCCATGGCGTTCCTTGGCCATGCGGTCGATCCCGAAGCCGAAGGCGAAACCGCTCCACTCCTCCGGGTCGAGGCCGCCGGCGCGCAGGACGTTGGGATGAACCATCCCGCTGCCTCCGAGCTCGAGCCACTCACCAGACGGCGTCTGGATGTCGAACTCAGCCGATGGCTCGGTGAACGGGAAGTAGTTCGGCCGAAGGCGCGAGCGGAAGTCGGCGCCGAAGAACGTCTTGGTGAACGCGTCGATCGTGCCCGCCAGATCGGCAAGCGTGATGCCCCGATCGATCACCAACCCCTCGAGTTGGTGGAAGACGGCGAGGTGCGTTGCGTCGGTGGTCTCGTTCCGGAACACGCGACCGGGCATGATCATGTAGATCGGCGGCGGCAGTGTCTGCATCACACGGATCTGCACGGGTGATGTGTGCGTCCGCAAGACCGTGGGGCCGGCATTGCCGTGCTCGACGTAGAACGTGTCGTGCATGCTGCGCGCCGGGTGATCGACGGGCATGTTGAGCGCTTCGAAGTTGTACCAGTCGGTCTCGACATGTGGCCCTTCGGCGACCTGGAAGCCGAGCCCGATGAACACATCCTCCAGACGCTCCCAGGCCTGTGTGACCACGTGCGCGTGGCCTCGCTGGGGCTGCGACATCACCTCGGTGAGGTCGAGTCGCTCCGCTGCCAGATGCACCAAGCGTTCGGCCGCTGCCAGCTCGCGACGCCGCCGATCGAGACCGTCGGCGACGACCGTGGTCGCCTCGTTGACTGCCTGCCCGGCGGCCTTCTTCTCGTCGACGGTCGCCAGCGCACCGAGGCCCGTCTTGAACGTCGCGAACGGGCCGCGCTTGCCCAACAGCTCCGCCTCCAGGGCGCGTACTTCGTCGGCGGTGGCCGCCTGACTGATTCGCGCGAGCGCAGCCTCTCCCGCCCGCTTGACCGTTTCGATCATCCCAACACACTCCTCACGACATCACACGACATTGGGTGCAAACCCCCCGAGCGATGAGGCGGCGAGACGTCAACGAGTCAGCGCGCAACCCCGAGCAACGCCCGGGGGCACCGAAATCGACGATCGACCATCGGCTCATCCTAGACAGTGCTCCGTTGCCGGGCCACTTCGAATACCAGCACCGTTGCGGCCATCGCCACGTTGAGGCTCTCCGCGGTACCGGCGTGCGGGATGGTGATCCATTGGTCGATGGCGGCGTCCGCATCGAGGCCGTGCGCTTCGTTCCCGACGACGACCGCAACCCGGCCGTGGTACACGGGATCGGTGTAGACATCGCCGCGATGCGACGACGTGCCCAGGCGACGAAAGCCCGACAACGATTCCAGGGTTGCCTCGATGATCGGGATGCGGAACAACGACCCGGCGCTGGCCCTGACCACCTTGGGGTTGTACGCGTCGACGGAGCCGGGCGTCAGCACGACGGCGTCAGCGCCGGCGGCCTCCGCCGAGCGAATGATCGTTCCGGCGTTGCCGGGATCACCGAGGCGATCGGCGACGAGCACGAAGGACGCCTCAGCGGGCAGCGTGCTGGTGCGCATCTCGACAACTGCCAGCACGGGCTGCGGCGAGTCCGTCGAAGCGACGCGCTCGATCACGTTCGGCGCCAGCGCATGCAGCGGCACATCGAGGTCGACGACCGTGTCAGGAGCGACGTAGCAGCCCTCCACGACCCAGCCGGCCTCCACGGCCTGACGAAGCAGACCCAGCCCCTCGACCACGAACACACCCTCTGCGTAACGAGAACTGCGGCGCCCCAAGAGGCGCCGCAGTCGTTGAACCCGCTCGTTGGAGAACGTGAGCCCAGCAGTGTTGGGAGTGCTCAGAGAGCAGCCTTGGCTGCGTCGGTCAGCGCCGTGAATGCGACTGCATCAGTGACAGCCAAATCGGCCATGACCTTGCGGTCCACCTCGATGCCGGCAGCATTCAACCCGGCGATGAACCGGCTGTAGCTGATGTCGTTGAGGCGGCAGGCAGCGTTGATCCGCTGGATCCACAGACGACGGAACTCGCCCTTCTTTGCACGACGGTCGCGGAAGGCATACTGCCCGCTCTTCATGACCTGTTCGTTGGCCGCCCGCACCGAGCGACTCTTGTTGCCGTAGTAGCCCTTGGCTCGTTCCAGCACCTGCTTGCGGTGCTTCTTCGAACCAACGGCGCGCTTTACACGAGCCATTTCACTCTCTCCTTGTCGTTCTCTAAATCAGCGTTCGCCGAGCAGGCGCTTGATCTTCTTCGCATCGCCAGGATGCACGGCCACCATCCCGTCGAGGCGACGGGTGCGTGTCGACGGCTTCTTCTCGAAGAGGTGCTGTCGGTTTTGCTGCAGGCGCCGGAGCTTGCCGGTGCCGGTCTTGCTGAACCGCTTGGCCGCGGTCTTGCTGGTCTTCATCTTGGGCATCGTGTGATTCCTTGTTGGGTGATCGTGGTGATCAGGCCGGGTCGACCGTTTCCACGACCGCTTCCGCTACCGGTTCAGCCGGTGCCTGTACTTCTGGTGCTTCTTGTACTGCTGCTGCTTGCTCTGCAGGCTGCGCCGCTGCCTGAGCATCGTCTGCGGCCTTGCTGTCTTCGTGCTTGTCCTCGTGCACCCGTGGTTCGTGCGGCTTCTTGACGACTGCCTTCTTCTCGGGGGCCAACACCATGGTCATGTTGCGACCTTCCAACCGAGCCATGGTCTCCACCTTGCCGTGAGTACCGACTTGCTCGATCACCGCATCGAGGATCCGAGAGCCGAGTTCTGGGTGGGCCATCTCTCGACCCCTGAACTGCAGCGTGACCTTGACCTTGTGGCCGTCTGCAAGGAAGTCCTGCATGTGACGCACTTTGGTGTCGAAATCGCCCTTGCCGATCTTCGGACGGAACTTCACTTCCTTGATCGAGACCTGCACGGTCTTCTTGCGCGATTCCTTGGCCTTCTGGCTTTCCTCGTACCGGAACTTCCCGTAGTCCATGATCCGGCACACCGGTGGGTTCGCCATGGGTGCCACCTCGACGAGATCGAGGTCTTGCTGGCGGGCGAGAGCGAGCGCATCTGGCAGATTCTTGATTCCAAGTTGGCTGCCGTCTGCGCCGATGAGACGAACCTCACGGGCGCGGATGCGGTCGTTGTACCGGTGCTCCGGTTGCTGCGGCGGTGCTATGGCTGATCAATCCTGTGCAATGGGTGGATCCCTTCCGATGTGTTTGGCTGCGAAGCCACCAACACGACGAAGAGAACCGCCACCCGGGACGGCCATTCGAGTGCTCGTGACCCGGACGCACGGTAGCTGACGCATGTGTGGCCGGGTGGGAGTGTGCTGCAGGCAGCCCACCCCACTTCGCTCTGAGTTGTCGGCGGATACGCTACCTCAGGTGAGCAGCGAAGACACCGATTCGATCGTGGAAGACGCCCAGAACGCGTTGAACGACGCTCGTGCCCGCCTGGCCGAGGTCCCTGCAGAGACCGTCGTCGTCAACCACGTGATGGGCCTGTACGAGTTGGCCGCCATTCATCTGGGAGCCGATCCGCCTCGCCTCGGCGAGGCCTCACTGGCGATCGATGCGGTGGCCTGCCTGGTCGAGGGCCTGGGTGAACGCCTCGGTCCGGAGTCGTCCACGCTGGTGGTAGCCCTGTCGAACATTCGCCTGGCCTTCGTCCAGATCAAGGCCGCACTCACCTCGGACCACTGAGTCGTGACCAGCCCAACCGGGCAGCCCCAGAACGATACGTAGCCAATCGGGGCTGCCCGATTCACGAGAACCGGCCGAAGCGAGCCTGCTTCACCTTTCCGTCGGTCACCTTCACGCCTTCCGTGCGCAGCTGTGCGGCTTGTTCTCGTTCGTGTCCGGGGACCAGCCTTCCGACCGAGTTGACCACTCGCCACCATGGGACGTCTTCGTCGGTGGTCGCCAGGATCCGGCCGACGAGTCGGGACATCTTCGGGTAGCCGGCGTCCTCGGCGATGTCGCCATAGGTGACCACCTCACCTGCACGCAACGAGCGGATCACGTCGAGGATGCGCTGATCGCGCTCGTTCATATCGAGACGATGTGCGCCGCTTCGTACCGGCCGAGCTTGCACATCAGATCGAA
>JAYVOI010000340.1:0-7462 GCA_043758005.1 Ilumatobacteraceae bacterium | reverse complement strand
CGATGGCGATGATGCCAGTTGCCATCACGAGCGCGAAGTAGCCGGGAAACAGCGTCGCGATCGGGTTGAGGCGACCGTCGGGTTCAGGTTTCGTGGCGGTGCTCATGGCCGCAGGTAGCGCAGGAATGCTGCTGCGGCGCCGAAGAGGACGACGGAGACGGCGGCGGTGGCCCAGGCGAGTGACTCGGTGTCGGTCAGGAAGGCCTCGACGGCGACGGTGATGAGGAAGACCTGGAACGCGACGAGGATGATCACGTAGAGCACGACCGCTGACGAGGTGCGACGCCCTCGGCCGGAGGTCCTCATGTGTGCCTGCCGAGCGCCCAGATGGTTCCGTCGTCGCGGACTTCGAGGTCGATCCGGCCGAGTGGTCGGGTCGGGGGGCCGGAGATGACGGCGCCGGTTCGCGCTTCGAAGTTCCCTTCGTGGCAGGGGCAGTGCCAGCGTTGCTGGTCGGGCTCGTAGTAGACGACGCAGCCGAGGTGGGTGCACTTCTGGCTGAACGCGACGACGTCGGTGTCGCCGAGCTGACCAAGATCGCCGGATCGTCGCCGCCCGGATAGTGGAACAGGTGGGTTCCACCGACGGGCACTTCGGCGAGGGCCGTGATGGCTCGGGGTTCGCCGGTGTTGATGCTGCGCAGCTGGGTCCAGATGGCGAGCCCGACGTTGGCGGCGGCCATCGTGCCGGCGCCGAGCACGAGGTAGCGGGCGAATTCACGGCGGGTGACCTCCTCCTCGGACACCGCTTCGTAGGGGAAGTCGCGCTTCCAGGTCGGCGTGATCGAGACCGGGGCGGAGTGGTCGTCGGTCATGCTGGTCCTCGTCCCTCGTCGAGTCCGAACGGGTCGTCGAGCCAGCTTCCCTGCCGGCCGGATGCGACGTCGAGTGGCCCGGCGGCGATGTCGTCGACGACGGTGTAGACCTTGGTGCGCACGTGTTGGCGGCCGAACAGGAAGTCGCGGAACAGGCTGCCGGGGCGGGTGTCGTTGAACTGCTCGATCGTCCCGTACCAGAGCGCGTCGCTCGGGCAGACGGAGGCGCACATCGGGGTGAGGCCCTCGGAGGTGCGGTCGAAGCACATGTCGCACTTCATCATCTGGTCGAAGTCGGCGACGTACTTGGGGACACCGAACGGGCAGGCGAGCACGCAGTTCGAGCAGCCGATGCAGCGCGGCTTCATCGCCGATTGCACGATGCCGTCCTCGGTCTGCTTGATCGCATCCGCCGGGCACACCTGGGCGCAGGTGGGATCCTCGCAGTGCATGCACACCATCGGCGCGGTCTGCGTCGATGCGGCGCGGTCGACCCGTTCGAGATGGATGAGCGACTGCCCGCGATGGGTGCCGCACTCGGCGCAGGCGTGCACGCAAGCTTCGCACCCGATGCAGCGGCTCTGGTCGATCACGAACACCGGGCTGTCGTCGATCCCGAAGCTCATGAGCGGCCTTCGGTCAGGTCGAGGTCGCGTGCATCGGTGGTATCGACCTGCCCACCGGCACGTTCGACCCGGACGGCGGCGACCTTGAACTCGGGCATCTTCGAGATCGGGTCGACGGCCCGATTGGTCAGCTGGTTGGCCGCTTTGGCACCGGGCCAGTGGTAGGGGATGAACACGGTGTCGGGTCGGATCGTGTTGACGACATCGGCCGGAAGCGTGATCGTGCCGCGCCGTGAGGTCACGGTGACGAGGTCGCCATTGGCGATGCCGAGCGAGTCGGCAAGGCGAGGGTGCATCTCGCAGAGCGGTTCGGGGTACTGGGCGACGAGCGCGGCGATTCGGCGCGTCTGGGTACCCGACAGGTACTGCGATACGACGCGGCCTGTCGTCAGCAGGATCGGGTACTCGGCGTCGACGACCTCGGCGGACGGCTTGAAGGGGACACCGTGAAAGCGGGCCTTCCCGTCTGGGTGGTGGAACCGGCCGCCTTCGAACAGGCGTGGGGTGCCGGGATGGCCGACTTCGGGGATGGGCCAGAACAGACCCATCTCGTCCTCGATCCGTTGCCAGGTGGCGCCGGTGTAGTCGGCGAGGCTGCCGGAGCTCGCCCGACACAGCTCGTCGAAGATCTGCTCGGTGTTCGTGTACGGGAAGTAGCTGCCCTTGCCCAGTCGCTCGGCGATGTCGAGCAGGATCTCCCAGTCGCGACGTGCTTCCCCGGGTGGGCTCACCGCGGCGTTGATCTTGATGATCCGCCCCTCCCCACTGGTCGAGGTGCCGTCGTCCTCCTCGTGCAACGAACCCGGTAGGACGACGTCGGCATGCTGCGCGGATTCGGACAGGAAGAAGTCGATGACCGCGTAGAACTCGAGCTTGTCCAATGCCTCGCGGGTGAAGTTCACATCGGGAGCGGACACGACCGGGTTGAAGCAGATCGACAACAGCCCCTTGATCTGACGCGCGTGGATCGCTTCGATGATCTCCTCGGCCGGTAGGCCCTTACCCGGGATCTCCGACTCGTCACAGTCCCAGACCTTCGCGACCGCGGCGCGGTGCTCGGGGTTCGTGATGTCGCGGTTGCCGGGGAGCTGGTCGCACTTGTGGCCGTGCTCGCGGCCACCCTGGCCGTTGCCCTGCCCGGTGATCGTCGACACTCCACATCCGGGCCTGCCGAACTTGCCGGTGGCCAGGCCGAGGTTGATCGCGGCGAGCACGTTGTCGACGCCTTTGGTGTGCTGTTCGATGCCGCGGGCGTGCAGCAGCATGCCCGTCGCGGTCGTGCCCCACAGCTCGGCCGCCTCCTCGATCCGTGCCGCCGGGACACCGGTGATGTCGGCGGCCCATGCCGGTGTCATGTCGTCGACCGCCGCGGCAGCGTCGTCGAAGCCGAGCGTGTGGGCGTCGATGAAGGCGTGGTCGAGCCAGTCGCGCCGGATGAGGACGTGCAGCACCGCACCGAACAACGCCGAGTCGGTGCCGGGCCGCACTGGCAGGAAGAGATCCGCGGTCCGGGCCAGCGGAACCACGCGAGGATCCTGGACGATGAGCCTGGCGCCCCGGTCGCGGGCCCGCCAGATGTAGCCGGTCGTGATCGGGAACGTCTCGGCGACGTTCGACCCGGCCACCCAGACGACGTCGGCGAGGGGGATGTCGCTCCACGGGTTCGGTGACCGATCGACACCCAGCGCCTTCTTGTTCCCCGCACCGGCGGAAACCATGCAGAACCGGCCGTTGTAGTCGAGGTTCGCGGTGTGCAACGCGAGTCGGGCGAACTTGCCGACCAGGTAGCTCTTCTCGTTCGTCAGCGACACCCCGGACAACATCGCGAACGCGTCGTCGCCATAGGCGGCCTGGATGCGGAGGATCTCGGACACGACCCGGTCGAGGGCCTGATCCCAGGAGACCCGACGGAATCCTCCGGCGGTCGTCTCGTCGCGCACCATCGGGTGCAACAGCCGGTCGGGGTGGCTGCCCTGCAGGTACCGCTTCACGCCCTTCGGGCACAGCTTGCCCTCGTTGAACGGGAACTCGTACCACGGTTCGAACCCGACCACGGCGTTGTCGTGGACCTTCAGCTTGATGCCGCACTGCTGCCCGCAGAAGCAGCAGTGGGTCTTCACGACCCGGTCGATCTCCAAGCCAGCGTCCCAGCCACCAGGCGGCGCCTCGTTGAGGTGCGGGCCGTAACGGGCGATGAGCTCGTCGTCGGTCAGCGGTCGGTGTGCCATCAGCCGAACCCTCCTACTCGTGCCGACTGCGCGAGGGTCACGTGCGCGCGCCGGCAGCGCGGGCACGTGTCCTGGTAGTTGCCGCCACCTTCGGTCGAGTAGTCGAACCCGACCTGTGGCAGCACTTCCTTGAGATCGGCGATCTGCTGCGCGCTGGCGAACGCCTCCCCACAGCGCGAGCAGATCGCCGGCTCGCCTTCGCCGTTGGCCCGCTTGTAGTAGGCGACGCCGAGGTTCCCCGGGCGTTGGAAGATGTGGAACAGCTTGCCGAACGGCAGGTACATCAGCCCGAGGATCACCGTGAGCGCGTGCAGCGTGTTCAACGCCGAGTAGAACCGGCCCTCCAACCACATGCTCGACACCGTCAGGAACAACCCGGTCACCGACACCGCGAACAGGCCCGCCAGAGCAAGGAAGTCCCCGGAGCGTTCGACAGCCATCGCGCCCGGATCACGCAGCCGACGCCGCAAGAAGATGAACACCCCCGTCAACACGAGCACGGCAGCGATGTCGAGCGCATGGAAGATCAGCCACCCGACCACGCTGGCGGCGTCGAAGCGCAGCGTGCCGACACGGGACACGAACACCTGATAGCGGTCGGCGTGTTGGCCGACGCTCTCGAAGTGCAGCACGCCGAGCGTGAGCGGGATCGTCACCAGACCGGCGAGGATGCAGCCCCAGAACACGAACTGGTGCGCCAGCCAGCGTGTTCGAGAACGTCGCCGGATGAAGCCCTGGGTGAGGAGATGGGTCGCGACGAGCGCCGGCAACGCGACGGCGTTGCGGGCTTTGCGTTGCCGGAACGCGTCCCAGCCGCGCCGGTTCAGCATCGCGGTCGGCGGGCGACGCAACCACACCGCGTACCGGTACGCGACGCCGAACACCGCGAACACGACACCGAACAGGTAGCCGACCAGCGCGGCGTCGAACCACACCAGCCGATCGCTACCGACGAACGTCAACGCGACCACGATCCCGACACCCGCGACGCCCCACGCGACGCCGCGCCGATCGAGATGATCACGCGAGGGGTTCACGATACGACCCTAAACCCGGACGTAGCGCCTGCTCGACGAACGCCGAGGTCTGGTCGAGGAGAGCGCACGAGGGTCGATTCCACAGGTAGGCGCCCGGTTGCCGAGCGGCCAGCAAGAAGCCGCTCCACCTCAGGGGCCACCTGCTACCACGACCCTTGGCGAGTTCGGCCCGGGGCCGACGAACAGGTTGTCGATCGTGTCCACGAACAGTTCGACCCGGCGGGCTTGGGCGCAGGGCCGATGGTGTCGGGAGACGGGGCCGCCCTGGCGAAGTATCTGCGAGCTTTCCTCATTCGCCGACGCCGTCGGCCGACGGCTTCGGGTCAGAGCGGCGAGATGAGCTTGCCGCCGGATGAACGAAAAGTCAGGGATCCGATGAAGCGTCGCACGAAGTTCGTGGCCGTAGCCGCTGCGTTTGCCGTCGCCAGCGGTGGTGGCGTCGCCTATGCGTTGTGGTCGGCCAACGGGAGCGGCCCGGGCCAGACGAAGGCCTGACAGCGCAGTCGATCACCGTGACCGCGGCGACGGCGACAGCCGATCTGTATCCGGGGTTCACGTTGGGAGACGTGTTCTTCACGATGACCAACCCCAACCCGTACCCGGTGACGATGACGTCGATGACAGCGGGCACGATCACGTCCGGCAACCCCGGCGCCTGCCCGGCGTCGAACCTGACGGTGGCGGCCGCTTCCGGGCTCAGCTTGCTCGTCGGCGCGAACGCGACGTCGTCGACGCAGTCGATCGTCGACGTCGCATCGATGGCGCCCGGCGCCCCCGACGGCTGCCAGGGTGTCACGTTCTCGCTCGCGCTGACCCTGTCCGGCACCCAACCCTGAGGCCTGTAGCCATGGGTCGCTGGACCGGAGGGCGCACGAAGCAGCGCCACCGGTCGCGGCTCGGCCCGAACCTGACATCGATTATGGCCGTGCTGTCGGGGACCGGCTGCCTGTCCGCCGTGTCCAGTCCCTCGGCCGCGAGTGCCGCCTGCCCTGCTGTCGGCGCAGGGTCGGCGCGCGCGGCAGCACAGTCCATCCCGCGGTCGGCCGCACCGACGGGCGTTGCGGTCGGGCGCGAGGTCACGGTCTCGTGGCAGTCGACCAGCCTGTCGGGTGGCACCCCGGCGGCCGCCTAGACCGTTGCGCCGCTACGACACGTCGAACAACCTCCAATCGATCGCCGACGGCTGTGTGACCGTGACGACCACCAGTTGCACCGAGCACAACGTTCCCTTCGGAATCTGGCTCTACTCGGTCCAGGCGCGCCATGGCGGCGAACGGGCCGTACACGTCTCCTCCCTCCCGACAAGCGGCCGACACCATTTTCCAAAAAGCGAAGCCTTACCCTTAACTCTGGGGCAGGCCAGCCGATCATGTAACTGCGGCATCGCAAACCCCGCTCAGCCGCCTGACCGAGTACCTGGCCACCACCACCCGCACCTCGTTACCCCGCAACGGCGACGGCCTGATCGCTGTAATGAGCTGAGCGGTGAGCAAGGGCCCGGGGTATCCGCCTCGGGCCTTGCCCAAGACCGTTCAGGACGACTGGCGGGAGCCAGGAGATGAACAGGATTTACTCATTACCTGCTGGTCACGACCGACAGAACTACTGCTCGGTTGGCGCGAGCACGAAGACGGGAAAACAGGTCGTGAGACAGACAACAACCCGACGCAGGGTCATCTTGGTGGTCTCCTGCGTGGTGCTGTTCGCCGGAGGAGGCTCAGCGGCGTTGGCCAGCACGATCCTGTCCAATTACATCAAGTCGCCGATCAGTTCCGACGGTGACTTCAAGCTCTACAACTACACGAGCGGCCAATCGGTCTCGTACAGCAGCCAAGCCGAGTTCGACTCGGGCACGCTGGTAGGCACGAACACCACCTCGTTGCCCGGCAGCGTTTCGGTCACCGGTACTGCTGCTGCGCCCTGGTGGAACGCCAGTTGGAGCGACCGTCAGTGCTTCGCCGTGAACCACACGGCGGCCGGCGCCACGACCGTGACGGAGTACCCCGTGTCGGTGACGATCGACACCGCGGTGCTCATCGCCGCCCTGAAGTTGCAGATGCTGGGTGGCGACCTTCGAGCCATCGACGCCACGGGCAACGTCATCCCCTTGTGGATTGAGGGTCCGTTGAACGGGCCATCCACGATCATCTGGACGCAGATCCCGATCATCAGCGCTGGTACGTCAACGTCTTTCTGTTTGTACTACGGCAACCTCTTGGCGCTGTCGGTGTCGGATCCGCTCGCCCCCTTTACGTACACGACGTTCAAGTCGATCTACTACCCGGTGTCGTCCAGCACCGCTTCGAGCGGAATCAATGTGGCCACGTTCGGCCCGAGCAACCAGGTGCGGTCCGGTGCGACGACCGTCAGTCTCGCCAGCGCCGGAGCAACCGGTGCGTTTACATCCGCCCAGGTGCTACCGGCCACGCCTTTGGAGGTGACGGGCCCCATCAACGGTCGAGGAGTCACCGCCAAAGGCTACGACTCGATCCTTCCGATCAGTTACGCCGGAACGAAGTTCGTGATTCCGATGAATTCGAATTCGTCGACAAAGGTCAGCATGCTGTCACCGTTCGGTCCGGCGACGGTCACGGTGACCAACGGAACATCTCCGACCGCCGGTTCCCCCTTCTCGTTGGTCGCCGGAGTGGTCCAGGATGCATCATTCGCCACAAGCGATGTCACGGCCGTCTTTACCTCGACGAAACCGATTCTGCTGTCCGCCGCGAACACCAATGCATCTTTCAGCTTGATGCC
>JAYVOI010000339.1:0-16741 GCA_043758005.1 Ilumatobacteraceae bacterium | reverse complement strand
TCCTGACCCACCGTGCGCGCCCGTCGCTGGAAATGGAGGGTGGCACGACGTTCCACTTCCTCGATGCCGCGCCAGCGGATGCACTCGCGGTGGCCCGTGACGCAGCCGCCGGTCAGGACATCCGCATCGGCGGGGGCCCGACCATGATGCGGGCGTTCCTCGCCGCCGGTCTCGTCGACCACCTGCACGTCGTGCAAGTGCCGATCCTGCTCGGCCGCGGTGTTCGGCTGTGGGACGGCCTGGAGGCGTTGGAGCAGCAGTACGCCGTGGAGGCAGTCACGACGCCCAGCGGCGTCACCCATTTCACGTTCACCCGATGACGAGGACGACCTCACGGCGGCACGTCGCGGTCATTCCTGCACACGGAACTGCGGGCACGCGCCGGAGGAGTCAGCTACCGCAACCCCGGCGTCAAGGACTGCGCAGACCCGCGACTGGTTCTTCACCCAGGGCGTCGAGCTCGTCCTCGATCACTGCGTACCACCACAGCCCCCGTCGGCCCAAGGCGGCAGCGAAGATCACCGACGACCTCGACGTGCTGCTGGCCTTCTACGACTACCCCGCCGAGCACCGCATCCACCTGCGTGCCACCAATCCGATCGTGTCCACCTTCGCCACCGTCGAGCTGAGGTCTGTGCGGCGCCGTCGTCGGAACTTGATCATCTGGTTCTACTTCGCCGGCCGTTGGTGCACATCGCTGAGATCGCTGACCCAGAAAAGCCCTACGACACGCCCGATGGGTGTGCAGCCGTCCACAGTCTCCTAGTCGGGCCTAGCCGTGGCCGAGTCGCCGCCGGTCACGCGTCCAGCGCGGCGGGCGCCTGCACAGCCGGCGGGACGGCAGGAGGCGGGGCGCGGCAGACCCCCTCCGCGTATTGCACGGCACGATCGGCTGTGGCCGGCAGCGTTGGCGTGGTGTCGTCGAACGACGTGAAGTCGAACGCCTCGCTGAGATCGCCGCACGTGTCGCGCCGCCACTGCGAGATGAGCGGCGCCTCCACGCCGAATCGAGTCTCCAGCAGACGCAGGATCGACGTGTGGTCGAACACGGTGGCACTCACACGCCCGCCGACGGCGCCGGTCGCGCCCTGGCCATCGGACGCGGCGCGACGGGTCCACGGCGACACGATCATCGCCGGCACGCGGAACCCCAGACCGATCGGCGCTCCGTCGACGAACTCGTCTGTCGTTCCGGGCGGGGGAGATGGCGGGCTCATGTGATCGAAGAACCCGCCGTTCTCGTCGTAGCTGAGGATGAAGGCCGTCTTCGCCCACAGCGTCGGGTTGGCCATCACCGCGGCGAGCTTCGACGCAGTGAAGTTCTCTCCGACCGAGGGCGCCCATGGCGGATGCTCGGAGATCACCTTGGGGGCGACGAGCCAGCTGACCTGCGGCAGGTTTCCGGCCGCGGCATCCTGCTCGAACTGGTCGGCGGCCAGGTTCACCATCGCGTTGTCGTACAGCGAGTTCCCCGGGGACAGCCCTTGGAACTGGGTGAAGTATTTGACGTTGTTGTCGCCGTAGTCGTCTTCTTCGTGGTACACCCGCCAGGAGATGCCGGCCTGCTGCAGGCGCTCCGGGTAGGTCTCCCAGGTGTACGCGACTCCGGAGTTGTCGACCGCCGGGCCGCCGCCGAGGCCGCCCGGATCGATGGTGCCAGTCATCGAAACGTGCCGGTTGGGGTTCGTCGGCCCGAGCACCGAGCAGAAGTAGTGATCGCACAGCGTGAACTCGTCGGCGAGCGCCCAGTAGTACGGGATGTCGGCACGATTGAAGTACCCGAGCGCGGGCGCGCCCATCGCCTGCGCGAACCCGTCGTTGGCGCCGTTGTTCCACGCCGCGTGCTGGGCTTCCCACGAATGATTCGGGTCCATGCCACACTGCGCCGAGGTGACGGTCGAATCGGTTCGGTATGGCAGCAGGTAGCCGTCGGGATGGCCGGAGAAGGGGTTGCGGTAGTTCTGGCCGGCAACGGTGGAGGCGAACCCGGCTACACCAGGGCGGGTTCCGAAGTAATGATCGAAGCTGCGGTTCTCCTGGAAGAGGATGACGAAATGCTCGATGTCGTTCAGGCTCGCCGCTGGCGCAGCCGCAGTCGTGGTGACCGTCGTCGTGGCAGCGCTGGCGCCCGCAGTCGGCGCCGGCGTGGCGGAAGTGATCGTCGCAGGAATCGTGGTCGTGGTGGCGTCCGTCGTCGGGGTGTCGCTGCTGCACGCGTCGAGCACGGCACCGATGACCGTGGCTCCAGCAACGGCGCCGCCGCCGGCGATGAACCGTCGCCTGGTCATCGGGGCGGACTCGGTGTCGCCGGGCTGGGTTGGTTGGGGGGTTCCGTCGGCCACTGGCTCACTGTGCCAGCCTCTGCTCCGCTGCGCCGCACCGGCCGCCCGTTCCTCGACAGTTTCTCCGTGGGTTCGGTAAGGAATCGCTGAGCGCATCACGCGCGGCGGCGGAGCGCACAGATTGTTCTGACGCTTGTCATCGGCGAGCGCGGATCCGCGAAGCTCGCGAGAACGGTGCTCCGAGCCGGCGATCTGGGCGCCAAGCTCGTCCACCAGCGCAGGCAGCTCATCGAGATCTGTGGCGCCCAGATCCGCGACGCGCCCGAGGTGTCGATCCAGCGCCCATCCGATGCGTTGAAGGCTCGCGCCGCGGTCGACAGCGGCCTGCGTGCCCTGCTGCTGGCCCTCGGTGGCGTCTCGTTGCTGGTCGGGGGCATCGGCATCGCCAACGTGATGGTGATCTCCGTGCTCGAGCGGCGCACCGAGATCGGGGTTCGGCGAGCGATCGGCGCAACGCGCCGGCACATTCGCCTGCAGTTCCTCACCGAAGCGGCGACCCTGGCGACGCTCGGTGGAATCGGTGGAGTCGCGCTGGGCAGCGCGGTCACGGTCGTGTACGTCCGGCGCCAGGACGTGCCCTTGACGATCCGCGTTTCTCGGTGCTCGTCGGTGGCGTCGGCGCGGCGCTGGTCGTGGGCGCCATCGCCGGCCTGTACCCAGCGGCACGTGCCGCGCGGCTCGACCCCGCCGAGGCCCTGCGCCCCGCCTGACCAGCGGCGTCAGTACATGGCGCCGGACTTGGCGTCGGCCGGGCGGGCGCCGCGGGCGGTGGCCAGGTCGGTGACCAGGTTGCCCTTCATCGCCAGCATGTCGCTGGTCACGGTGATCATGCGGAAGCCCTGCTCGAGGCGTCGCTCGACCAGAGCTGCGGTGGCGTGGATGCCGGGCACGATGCCGGCGTGGCGGCACCCCTTCACGATCGTCGCCAAGGCGTCGTCGAACTTGCTCTCGCCGTCGTTGTTGCCGGGCGGCAGGCCCAACGTGATCGACAGGTCGGCAGGGCCGACGTAGATCGCATCGATGCCAGGCACCGCCAGGATGTCGTCGAGGTTGGCAATCGCCTCGACGGTCTCGATCATCGGGATGAGGGCGATGCCGTCGGTGGACCAGTCGTAGTGGTTCGGCCGGCGCATGCCCGCGACCACCGGGCCGAAGCTTCGTGCGCCCATCGGCGCATACCGCCCAGAGCGGACCACTGCCGCGGCCTCGGCCGCCGAGTTGACCATCGGCACGATGATCCCTTCGATGCCGGCATCGAGCATCTTGCCGATGATGCCCGGCTCGTTCCACGGCACGCGGGCGATCGGTGTGCCGCCGCCGAGCAGGATCGCCTGCGCCATCGCCACGGTCTGCTGGTAGTCGTTGACCCCGTGCTGGTTGTCGATGCACACGTAGTCGTACCCAACTCGAGCGGCTGTCTCGGCGCTGATGATCGATGGGATGGCCAGCCATACACCGAGGGTGTCGCGACCCTCGTTCCATTGAGTTCGCAAAGTGTCCATCGCCCGGTTCTAGCAAAGTTCCCGTGCCGCTGTTCAGCCAGCGGCCGTCTTGATGCGGGTGCTTACGCCGTGACGATCGTCGCCGGTCGCCCGGCCAGCACGTTGAGCGCATTCTCGATTGCGTGCGAATACAACCGCCTCCGACCGGCAACGGTCGCCGAAGCTACATGCGGCGTGACGACGACGTTGGGGTGGCCGAGCAAAGGATGGCCGACCGGCAACGGCTCGGGGTCGGTCACATCGAGGCCTGCGCCGGCGACCTGGCCCGAGTCGAGCGCGGCCAGCAATGCCTCCTGGTCGACCAGGCCGCCACGGGCGCAGTTGACGAGGTACACGCCGCGCTTCATCGTCGCCAGCGAAGCGGCATTGATCATGTGGCGCGTGTCTGCGACAGCCGGAGCGTGCAGCGAGATCACGTCGGACTCGGTGAAGATGCGTTGCAGGTCGACCAGCTCGCAGCCCTCGGCGTCGGTGAGGTACGGGTCGTAGGCCAGCACGCTCATCCCCATCGCCCGCGCCGCGGCGCCGACCCGGCGGGCGATGCGGCCATAGCCAACCAGCCCCAGCACCGTGCCGTCGAGCTCCAGCGCCGTTCCGGTGGTTGCACCAGGCAAGCCGTCGCCTGCCCGCTCGGTCTGGGCGGGCAGGTTCTTCACGACGGCGAGCATCAGCATCAAGGTGTGCTCGGCCGTCGACACCGAAGGAGCGTCGGGCGCATTGCAGACGATGACCCCCGCTGCAGTCGCGTCGGCGACGTTGACGTTGTCGTAGCCGATCCCGATGCGCGAGATCACCTTCATGCTCGGCCCGAGGGCGAACGCGTCGGCGTTCCACGCTCGCTTGGCGCCGGCGAGCACGCCATGCGCAGTGCCGAGCTCGGCGTCGTCGGGCCCGACGGCGATCGCCCGACCCTCGACGAGGTCGCGATATGCATCGGGAAGCGGGTGGTCGAAGAAGAGGATCGGCAGTTGTTGGTCCATCGGTCGCACCATATCCGGCGGTGCCTCGGTTGACGGGTGGCGGATATGGTTCGACGATGCTCGACCATTCCCGCTTCTTCCACGTTGGCATCCGAGTCACCGACATCGAGGCGGCGATGGCCGACATCCGTCAGCACGCCGGCGTCACCTGGGCATCGGTGCAGGACCGCCCGATGTCGGCGTGGGTCCCGGGGGAGGGCCAGACGGTTTTGCAACTGGCGCTGACGTACTCGGTCGAAGGGCCGGTGCACCTCGAACTGTTGCAGGGCCCCGCCGGCTCGATCTGGGACGGTCACGACGTGCCCGGCGCTCATCACTTCGGCTACTGGTCCGACGATGTCGGCGCGGACACCGAGCAGATGTTGGCCGACGGGTACACGTTGGAGCTCGCCGCGCTCTCGCCCGACGAGGGGTACGGACGATTCTCGTACGCCCGCTCGCCATCGGGATACCTGGTCGAGCCGGTGGCGATCGCCAGCAAGCCGCGGTTCGAGCGGTGGTGGGCGGGCGGCTCGCTGACCGACCCCATCGCGTAGCCTGCGGTGCATGTCGGATCTGTCTGATCGCGCCAAACGTCACCTGTGGATGCACTTCACCCGCCTCGGCGCATACGCCGACAGCGAGGTGCCGATCATCGCCCGTGGCGAGGGGTGTTACGTGTGGGATCAGCACGGCAAGCGGTACCTCGACGGGCTTTCCGGGTTGTTCACGGTGCAGGCGGGTCACGGTCGGGCCGAGCTTGGCGAGGCAGCGGCGCGCCAGGCCGAGACGCTCGGCTACTTCCCGGTCTGGTCGTTCGCCCACGAACCGGCCATCGAACTGGCGACGCGCCTTGCCGAGCTGGCGCCCGGTGACCTCAACCGGGTCTTCCTCACCCCGTCGGGCGGCGAGGCCATCGACACCACCATCAAGCTGGTGCGGCAGTACTTCAAGCTGCGCGGCGAGCCCTCACGCACCAAGGTGATCTCGCGCTACCTGGCCTACCACGGCACCTCGATCGGGGCGCTCAGCGTGACCGGCGTGCCGTCGATCAAGACCCCGTTCGAGCCGCTGATGCCGGGGGCGATCAAGGTGCAGACGCCGTACCGGTACCGGTGCCACGACTGCGGGCACCTCGACGCCTGCACGCTGCGGTGTGCGGATGACCTGGAACTGCGCATCGAGATGGAGGGACCGGAATCCGTCGCCGCGGTGTTCATGGAGCCGTTGCAGAACACCGGCGGTGCGTTCGCTCCGCCACCGGGTTACTGGGCGCGCATCCGCGAGATCTGCGACCGGTATGGGGTGGTGCTGGTCAGCGACGAGGTGATCTGTGCATTCGGGCGACTGGGCCACATGTTCGGCTCGGATCGCTACGGGTACCAGCCCGACATCATCACCTTCGCCAAGGGTGTGACGTCGGGATACGCGCCGCTGGGCGGCGTGCTGGTCTCCGATCGCATCGCCGAACCGTTCCTCGACGACCCCAACTTGTTCCTGCACGGTCAGACGTTCGGTGCGCATCCGGTGTGTTGCGCCGTGGCCAACGCCAACCTCGACATCTTCGAACGCGAAGACCTGTGCGGCAACGTGTTGGCCAACGAGGGCCGCTTCACCGAGTTGCTCGAGGGGTTGCGCGACATCCCGTTGGTCGGCGACGTTCGCGGCGACGGCTACTTCCGGGCGATCGAACTGGTGAGCGACCAGGCGACCAAGGGATCGTTCACGCCCGACGAAGCGGCGTGGCTGCTTCGTGGGTACCTCTCGCCGCGGCTCTACGAGGCGGGGTTGATCTGCCGGGCCGACGACCGGGCCGAACCGGTGATCACGTTGTCGCCGCCGCTGATCGCCGGCGAGGCGGAGCTGTCGTTCATCGCCGACACGCTGCGCACCGTGTTGAGCGACGCAGCCGTCGCGTTCGCGGCGCGCCGGGGCTGACATGCGCCGCTCGATCGACGACTACCCGTTCTCCGACGACGACCTGCCGCCAGGTGCCGACGACGCCATGCTCGTCTCCTGGGCCGTCGCCATCAGTGACGATTACGACGACACCGAGCCGCGTGTGGTGCTGACGGTCGAAGAAGTCGGGCGCGCGGGAGAGGGTCTGGTGGCCCACTTCGGCCCGGATCACGCCCGCCGGCTGCGTGTTGCGCTGCGCGATGCCCTCCGCGAAATCGGCGAAGATCCCGGATTGTGATTGTCGTGGCCCGGCCACAGCGCTATTGTTGACTGAAGTAGTCGGATTTACGATGCGCTGACGAGCGAAGGGAGTCGCCAGATGACCATGACGGAGAAGGCGACGACGATTGCCCCCGTGGTGCACGCGCCGCGCGACCTCGACGCCGAGCAACAGCGCGACATCGAACGCTTCGAGCGCGCCGTGGCCCAGTACCTGTCGGGCGAGATCAGCGAAGACGTCTTCCGGGTGATGCGCCTCAACAACGGCGTCTACGGCCAGCGTCAGGGCGGCACCAACCAGATGGTGCGAATCAAGCTGCCAGCCGGCACGATCACGCCGGAGCAGATGGAGCTCATGGGTCACCTCGCCGAGACGTACTCGCGCGGCTGGGGGCACATCACCACGCGACAGAACGTGCAGATCCACTACGTCGAACTGACCAAGGTCACCGACGTGATGCGCGCCCTCGGGGCCGTCGGCCTGACGACCCGCGAAGCATGTGGCGACACCGTGCGGAACGTGATGGCCTGCCACCTGGCCGGCGCCTGCCCGCACGAGTTCCTCGACGTCACCCCGTGGGCCGAGGCGGCGTTCCAGCACTTCGTGCGCAACCCACTGGGGCAGCGGCTGCCGCGCAAGTTCAAGATCAACTTCTCCGGCTGCTCGACCGACTGCGGACAGGCGATGTTCAACGACGTCGGCGTGATCGCCGCCACGCGGACGCTCGACGACGGCTCCACCGAGGCCGGCTTCCGCGTGTACATCGCCGGCGGCCTCGGCGCCAACCCCCACCCGGCGTTGGCGCTGGAGGAGTTCACGTCGCGCGAAGACCTGCTGCCGACGATCGAGTCCGTGCTGCGCGTGTTCGACCAGACCGGAAATCGCGACAACAAGCTGCGCGCCCGCCTGAAGTGGGTCGTCGATCAGTTGGGCATCGACGAACTGCGTCGACGCGTGTTGAAGATGCGCCACACGCTGCCGGCCTCGTCGTCGTGGCCCGGCGGCATCCCCGAGATCGTGCAGAAGGCCGGCGACGCGCCGGCTGGGCGTTCCAGCACGATCGAAGCAACGGCGGTCGGCCAGGGCGTCGTCGTGGGCTTGACGCCTCGCGATCCCTACCAGCGGTGGGTGGCCACCAGCGTGATCCGTGGCAGCGCCAACGGTGCGGTGTCGGCGGTGGCCTATGCAGCGCTCGGCGATGTCACCGCGTCGCAGTTCCGCGCGCTCGCCTCGATCCAGCGCGAGCTCGGCGCCGACGTGCGTCTCAGCAATCGCCAGAACGTCGTGTTCCGTGGCCTCACCGAGGCCCAGTTGCCGGTGCTGTACGCCCGGCTCGAGGCCATCCAGATGGCTCGACCCGGCGCCGAACTGTCACGCGACGTCGTCGCCTGCCCGGGTGCCGATACATGCAACATCGCCGTCACGCAGTCGCGTGGCCTGGCCAAGGCCATCGGCGAGCGGCTCGAGGCAGAGGGGCTCGCCGAGATCGGTGGCGTGCGCATCAACATCTCCGGCTGCACCAACAGCTGTGGCCAGCACCACACCAGCGACATCGGCTTCTTCGGCGCCGAGCGACGCGCTCACGGGCGCTCCGCACCGGGCTACCAGATGCTGCTCGGTGGCTACGTCGGTCAGGAGCAGGTGCACTTCGGCGACAAGGCGTTGCGGCTCCCCGCCAAGGCCGCGCCCGAGGCTGCCGTGCGGGTCATCCGCCGGTTCGCTGACGAGCGCAGCGCCGGCGAATCGTTCCGCGGTTGGATGGATCGATCGGGCGGCGCCACGGCGATCGCTGAGACCTTGAAGGATCTCGACTTCTTCCCATCGCCCGAGGACGCACCCGAGTACTACGCCGACTTCGACGAGACGGGTCCGTTCGTCGCCGAGATCGGCGAGTCGGAGTGCGCGACCTGAGCCCTCAGTACGACGAGGCGGTCGCGGCCATCGATCAGGCCAACGCAGCGGACCCGAATCGTGTCGAGGTGCGCGGGCATCAGATCGCCCTCGCGTTGGCCCACGGCACGATGGCCGCAGAGTGGATCGAGCAGCTGATCGACGAGCCCGACGAGGCGTTGCTGCTGGCCGCCCGCGCCCACCACTTGCGCCGCTGGGAGCTGCGCCGCGACAGCTACCCGACGGGCCGTCCCGGCTACCTCCGATGGCGTCGTGATCAGAAGGCTCGCCATGCCACCGACGTCGCTGCCATCCTGGCGCCATGCGGCTACGAGACCGCCGAGATCGACCGGGTGCAGCGGTTGATCAAGCGGGAGCCCGTCGAGGGTTCGCAGGCCGTCGAGGATGCCGCCTGCCTGGTGTTCATCGAGACCCAGTTGGGCGCGTTCGCGGCTCGGACGGATCATGGTCTGACGATCGAGGTCATCCGCAAGACCGCCCGCAAGATGAGCCCGTTGGGGCTGCAACTGGTGTCGCGGATACCTCTGGGGGAGGCCGAGCAGGGGTTGCTGGCCGAGGCGCTGGGCGGCTCGGGGTCACCCTCCGAGGCGACAGAATAGGTCGAATGGCCTACCTCCCAGCCATTGACACTGAGCGTGGTTGCTTGGCAGTCTTACCGGGCACCTCGGCTCCCTCCGCGGTGTGTTCGGGGACAAACAGTGGCTATACACCGCAGGGTCGAACTTGACAGTGGCGAGGGTGGTCGATGACCACCACGCTTGCTTTCGCACTCCGGGCCGCTCTGCCGGCCGACATCGACTTCGAGCGATTCCTCTATGCATCGACACGCGACGATCTCCGGCCACTCGGGCCCGAGGTCTTCGATGGTTTGGTCGGCATGCAGTTCCGCGCGCAGTCGATGTCGCTCCGGCTCGAACATCCCCAGGCCGACAGCCAGATCATCCTCGTCGAGGATGCGCCGGTCGGTCGCCTCATCATCGACGGCGTCGGTGATCACATCGAGGTCATCGACGTCGCGCTCCTGCCCGAGTATCGCGGTCACGGCATCGGCACCAGCGTGCTGCGCGGGGTGATCACCCACGCCGATCGCCTTGCTCGCTCGATTCGCCTCCACGTCGAGAAGCAGAACCGGGCCGTGCGGCTCTACGAGCGCTTGGGGTTCACGATCACCGGCGACGTCGGCATGTACTTCGCCATGTCGCGCCACCTCGTCGCCGGCTGGTAGTCGCTGCCGGTCGCGTGCGGCCAGATCCGGCGCGGGCAATCGGGCGGGTAGTGGGATCGTCCGCGCTCTGACACAAACGCACGAATGCAGGTGGTTGCCATGGAAGTGCGTACTTTCAGAACAGACAGTGCGTGCCGAAAGTACGCACTTCCTGAACGGCCGGGTGGCACGTTGGCGAGTTTGCTGGACCGACGCACGCCAGTCGCCAAGAATGCGCCGGTGGCCATCAGGGGCGTATTTCTCAACGCGACGGACAAGCGCGAGCTGGCGTCGGGCGAAACCGTGTTCTCTGAGGGGGACCCGGGCATGGCGCCCACCTGTATGCCTTGAAACACTCCACGGCTCAGCCGGCGATGATTGGGTCCAGGGTCAGTTCGGGCTCGTCGCTCTCCAGCCGCTGCAATCGGTAGCGGTTCTCGAACAGGGCCACCAGGGCGCCGTCGCCGCGGGTGAGGACGCGGATGCCGCCGATGCGGCGGAGCCGCTCGCTGGATTCCTTGTCGGTCAGGCGGATCGCCTGGTACGGGGCGGAGAGGATCTCGGTGGGCGCGCCGAACTCGCTGCCGAGTCGATAGGCGAAGACCTCGAACTGCAACTCGCCGACTGCGGCAAGGATCGTCTCGGAATCCCCGAAGTCGGGATCGCGTAGCACTTGCACCACACCCTCCTCGTCGAGTTGGGCGAGGCCCTTGCGGAACTGCTTGAAGCGGCCGTTGTCGAGCGGTCGGGCCTTGGCGAAGACCTCGGGCGAGAAACGCGGGATCGGCGGGAACTCGACGGCCAGCCCGGCGTACCCGGCGTCGTACAGCGTGTCGCCGAGCTGCACGCCGCTGGCGTTGACCAGGCCGACGACGTCGCCCGGGAAGGCCTCGTCGACGGTCTCGCGGTCGGGCCCGAACGCCGTCGTCGCGTACTTGGTGGTGATGTCGCGGCCGGTGCGGTGGTTGGTCACGCTCATGCCTCGTTCGAACCGGCCCGAGCAGATGCGGGCGAAGGCGATGCGGTCGCGGTGCGACGGATCCATGTTGGCCTGCACCTTGAACACGAAGGCCGAGAACGGGCTGGCGAGTGCCCGCGGCGCGTCGTCGCGGTCGAGTCGCGGTGACGGCGATGGAGCGAGATCGATCACCGCGTCGAGCAGCAGGCGCACGCCGAAGTTGGTCAAGGCGGAGCCGACGAAGACCGGGGTCGACTCGCCGGCGAGGAACGACGGCAGATCGACGTCTGCGCCGATCGCATCGAGCAACGAGCACTCGTCGAGCGCCGCCTTCCACGCCGAGGCGTACTCGGTGCTGCCGGCAGCGCTGGCGACATCGAGGTCGCTCGTCTCCTCGGCGGCCTCCGATGCTCCTCGGGCGGTTCGGGTGAACTTGGTGTAGCGCCCGGTGCGCCGGTCGATCAGCCCCTGGAACGCCTCGCCATCACCGACCGGCCAGGTGGCCGGGGTCGGTCGTAGCTGGATCTGCTTCTCGATCTCGTCGAGCAGCTCCAACGGTTCGCGCCCGGGCCGGTCGTACTTGTTGAGGAAGGTGATCACCGGGAGGTTGCGCGAGCGGCACACCTGGAACAGCTTCAGCGTCTGGGCCTCGATGCCCTTCGCCGCGTCGAGCACCATCACCACGGCGTCGACGGCCGACAACACGCGGTACGTGTCTTCGGAGAAGTCGCGGTGGCCTGGGGTGTCGAGCAGGTTCATGATGTGGTCGCCGTACGGGAACTGCATCACGGTCGAACTGATCGAGATGCCGCGCTGCTGTTCGAGCTCCATCCAGTCGCTTCGTGCGGATCGACGACCTTCGCGAGCATGGACCGCGCCGGCTTCCTGCACGGCGCCGGAGTACAGCAGGAACTTCTCGGTCAGGGTCGTCTTGCCGGCATCGGGGTGGCTGATGATCGCAAAGGTGCGACGGCGCTTGGCCTCGGCGATCTCGTTCATGGCCGTTCGAGGCTACCGGCGTGCGGGCTATGCAATGTTGCGCGTGAGCCGGCACGACTTCGTCGTACCGTCTCACCCGGGACTCACGCAATGTTGCGCCACGCCGCTAGCCGCGCCGCGCTGTCGTCGCCGGGGACCGGTAGCTGGCACACGACGCGCAACCCCGGCCATTCGCTGGGGGTCAGTTGCTGGTACTCGAACACCAGGTTGCCGGCGCGCGGGTGAGCGTACCGCCGCAGTCGGGTCTGGAACTGGGCGACGTCGAGCTGCGGCCACCATTCGGCGAACTCGGGGCTGGCGACCATCAGGCGATCGATCAGATCGATGAAGTGCGGGTCGTTGCGCGCGGCGGCAGTGCCACTGCGGAACTCGGCCATGATCCGGCGGGCCTGATCCGCCCAGTCGGCCAGCAGCCGCCGGGCATTGGGCTCGGCGAACACGACCCACAACAGGTTGCGCTCCTCGTCCGCCAGCCGATCGATCAGCGGGTACAGCAGCGACTGCGGCCGGTTCCACGCCAGGAAGTCCCAACACGGCCCGAGCACGTAGGCCGGCGCCGGCTCCATCGAGGTGATCAATCGCACCAGCGCATCGGGCGCATGCTCGACGGTCTCGATCGGCTCGAGTGGAGCCCTGGCGGCCAAGGCCAGCAGGTGCTGGCGTTCGGCGTCGTCGAGGCGCAGGGCCCGCGCCAGAGCGGACAGCACGTCGACCGAGGCGTTGATCGGGCGACCTTGCTCGAGCCACGTGTACCACGTGACCGACACGCCGGCGAGCATGGCGATCTCTTCACGGCGCAGGCCCTTGGTTCGTCGCGACCGGCCGACTGGAAGCCCGACGTCGAGTGGAGCCAGCGCATCGCGGCGAGCGCGCAAGAATGCCGCCAGCTCGTCACGTCGCGTCATCGCGCCATTCGATCACGCCGCAGGCCGAGGCGCGTAGTGCTATCGATACCCGTCAGCCGCCGTTCGACGCCGCGACCCAGGTGCGACACGGTTGGCCGCGCAGCGAACCGCAGGCCGGTGGGGCCGGCTCCGGCACATCGACACCACTCACGACCGGCAGCACGAGCTTCGACGGATGGTCGGCGTCGCTCGCCACGGTCACCGTCTCGCCTTGGTCGATCGTGCCGAACGCCCACTCCGCGCGACTGTTGCCCGGTGCGTCGATCGTCAGTCGCAACCGACTGCCGGCACGGAACGGATGGGCGAACGGGAACAGTTCGAGGCGCACTTCGGCGAACTCGCCGACCGGCAACGAGGCGGCATCCGATTCGAGGAAGGTGTGCGCCGGGCGCAGCGCGGTCGCACTGTCGGCCAACGCTCGCTCGCTGGCGCGCAGCCAACCGCTCTGCACATAGATCTCTTGCCCATCGGGCCGCACCTCGCTGATCGTCGCTTCGAGATCGGTGTCGGCCGACGTCGACTCGATCCACAGGTCGACGGATCCCGACCCGGCGATGACCACGTCGTTGGCGAGCGGCGGTGTGATGAAGCCGAGCCCGGTCTCATCGGGGATCGGCTCCCAGTCGTACTGCGTGGCCACGTTCCAGATGTCGCTACGGCTGCCCGTGTAGAACATGGGGGGCAGCACGCTGGGGTCGGCGATGTACTTGCTCTCGCCGGGCTTGGTGAACGGCCCGTCGGTCAGCGCCCCGTTGCCGTCGAGCAGCCACGTCGTCGCCGTCGCTGACGGGATCGGCCACGACGGGAACTCGGCGACGAAGTTCGGCTCGGGAGTGCCGGGTGAGTACGCCGGGTTGCCGCCCTGCTCGAAGTCGATCCGAACCGACGGCTCGGCCTCGAACGCAGTCAATGCCTGGTCGTAGGTGTCGCCCGCGAAGCGGTCCTGGTATGGCGGGAAGGTCTCGACGCCCCAGATCGCCTTGCCGAGCACGGGGGCGATCGCGTCCAGCGGTGCCAGCGAGGGGATCTTCTTGGCCACGTAGAGCTGCAGGAACTCGAAGTATCGGGCGCTGACGGGCGGGCTGATCGATTCGGTGTGCAGGCCGTTCATCAACGTGACGTAGAGGTGCGGCGAACTGGTGAACTGGTCGAGCATCGCCGGGAAGTGGCCACCGGTCTGCTCGTCCTGCCATGCCCCGGCGATGAACACGGGCACCGTGATCTTGTCGACGAAGGTGATCGGCGCCAGCGAATCGCCGAGCGCCTGCGGGTAGTACGGATTGTTCTTGATCTCCTGCACGAGGTCGGGGTTCTGCAGGCGCAGCTTCTGGTTGTCGGCGCACACGGTGTCGCCGGCGTCGGCCCGGGCCTTCGTCCATGCCTGGCCGAATGGCTTGGCCTCGTCGAAGCGCTCTTGAGCGAAGGATGAGGCGAAGCCGGTGTTGAGGATGCCGCCCGGGTACAACGTGCCTCGGAAGGCGTCGTCGATCACTGACAGCGGTGTGATCGAGTTGAGGCTCGGCGGCTGGGTCGCGGCGACGAACAGCTGCGTGATCCCCGGGTAGGAGATGCCGACCATGCCGACCTGGTGGTCGAGCACCCACGGCTGCGCCGCCACGGTCTCGATGGCGTCGTAGCCGTCGAGGTTCTGCACCGTCTCGAAGAAGCTGTACGAGCCGCCGCTGCAGCCGCTGCCGCGCATGTTGACGCCGACGTAGGCGAAGCCCATCGTCGTGTAGATCTGGGCGAGTTGGGCGCTGTCGGGATCGCTCGGCTGATAGCCGCTGTACTCGACCACCGTGGGGTATGGGCCCTGATCGACCGGGCCGGGCAGGATCACGTTGGCGCTGAGCGTCGTACCGTCGCGGGTGGTGATGTACCCGAAGCCGCCCGCCGGCAACTTCGGCTGGCTGGAGTAGAAGTCGGCGGGCGGGTTGACGGCCGGGTCGGCGACGGAAACCGCGTCACTGATCTCGGTGGCGCTGGTGATCGTGTACCCGTCGCCCGGCTCGAGGTTGCGGAACAGCAGCGAGCCCTGCTGGTCGACCGTGCCTTTGGCGACCGCGCTGCCATCGCGGTTGGCGGCCAGCGAGTCGCCCGCCGTCGCGCCGAGCACGGCGATCTGATCGGTACCCGGCTGCACGACGAACGTGGCCTTCACATGCGGCAACGTCGTGGGAGGCGCAGTGGTCAGGGCCGTTGTCGCCTGCGCCGGGACCGTCTGCTGGGTGGAGGCGTTCGTCGTCGACGCGCTGCCGTCCGAGCCCGAACAGCCGACGATCAAGGCCGCGGCGGCCAGGAGTTTCACGAATCGGTAGCGCATCGAACGATTGTTCCATGAGTTGCCGCGAGTCCAGCATCGCGATGTGAGCCAGGTGTCACGTATCCACCGAAATGCTCTGCGCCTCTCCTCCTCCAAGCAACGGACGCCGAAGGGAGGTGGGTATGGCGACGATCGTCATCGGTTCGTTGGCATTCAGCATCGGTGGCGCATTCATGCGGCAGTCCGACGGCTTCACCCGGTTCTGGCCGAGCCTCGTCGTTGCCGCATGCTTCGTCACGGGCGCGGCCTTCCTCGCTCGAGCAGTGAATCGTGGCGGCCTGAGCACCACGTTCGTGATCGGTCTCGGCATCGAAGCCGTGATCTCGGTCGGGATCGGGTTGGCCCTGCTCGGTGAGCGCCTGACCGGCCCGCAGACGGCCGGCATCGCGATCATCCTCGTCGGCTTGGTCACCCTCAAACACGGCTAGCGTTGCTGCGGAGGCAGGCTCGGCGAGGGGTGTACAGGGTGGACAAGGTCGGCGTCTTGACGGTGCTTCATGGCACGACGTACCTCGGCAGCCATCCGCGAGCACGGCGTCGCGTGTTCGATGTCGACATCGTGTTCACGAACGAGGGACTGTCGCTGCGGCGCGGCCGTCGCCGCGAGTTCGGCGAGGTCCGGTGGGAGTCGATCAGCGAGCTCTCTGCTGCTCCGTGGGAGACCGTGGAGAGCCGACCGAGCTTCATTCGGTACTGGTTCCTGGGGATATTGGCGTTCTTCTTCCCGGTCAAGACGACGTACGCATATCTGATGGTGCTCGACTCCGAGGGCGAATGGAGCTTCGGAGTTCCGAACATCACTGCACAAGAGTTGCGTTCCGGCCTCGAGACGCTCCAGGCCTACATCCGGCAGCGGCCCACGACGAGTGGAGTGTCCTGAGGCACCCAGGTGGGCGCCAGACACTCCACTCCGCAACAATGGTCGGGTGCTGTCACTCGAAGCGATGCTGTCGGATCTGGAATACCTGGTGTCGATCGAGTCGCCATCACACGACATCACCGCGATCACGCGATCGGCGGGGTCGGTCCGCGATGTGATCGAGCGGCGGCTCGGCCGTCACGCCGAACTGGTCGAGAGCGAGGCCGGGCCCCACGTGCACACCCGGTTCGGGCCGTCCTCCAAGGTACTGATCGTCGGCCACCACGACACGGTCTTCCCGCTCGGCGCCCTCGCCGCTCGACCGTTCGCGGTCACCGACGGCAAGGCCACCGGGCCCGGCGTCTTCGACATGAAGGGCGGCATCGTGCTGGCCCTCCATGCGCTGTCGTTGCTCGATGATCTCGACGGGGTCGAGTTGTTGATCACTGCCGACGAGGAGGTCGGTTCGGGCGCGTCTCGGGCATTGATCGAGGAGCGTGCGCTGGCGTGCGGCGCCGTGCTCGTGCTCGAGCCGAGCGCCGACGGTGGTGCGTTGAAGACGGCGCGCAAGGGCACCGGAACGTTCGAGGTCGTCGTGCA
>JAYVOI010000338.1:0-16745 GCA_043758005.1 Ilumatobacteraceae bacterium | reverse complement strand
TATGGCCACACCGCCGGCGCCGGCTGCCCCTTCCTCGCCCCGCCCCGCCGGTGGCGCCGCCAGGTGGCCCGCCGCCGGCATCACCCTGACCGTGGCCGGCGCCCCGTCCGTCGGCCGCGCGTCGCGCTCCTGGCCATGATCGCCCTGCTGTTCGCCCCCGGCCGGCACCTGCTGCTCCTTCTCGTCCCGGGCCAGCTCGTCGGGCTGGGCTGCCCGGTCGGGTGAGCGCCCGAGGAGCGGCGCCGGTCGTCCCCACCCGGAGGGCGTTGGTCACGGTGTGGCTCTCCGCGGCCGTCGGCTTGGTCGTGCTGCTGTCCGTCACGCAACGGCTGGAGGAGTCGTGGCAATCGACATCAGCGACGGCCGGCCCGTTGCCGTGGGGCTCGAGGCGAAGCGGATGATGGGTCGCACACCGGGTCGGATCAAGACGATCCGTCCGTTGAAGGACGGCGTGATCGCCGACTTCGAGGTCTGCGAGAAGATGCTGCGCTTCTTCATCCAGAAGGTGCACGCCAGTCGCTGGAGCAAGCCGCGCATGGTGATCTGCGTGCCATCGGGAATCACCGGCGTCGAGCAGCGTGCCGTGCAGGACGCTGCCGAGTACGCAGGCGCCCGCAAGCCGGTGCACATCATCGAAGAGCCCATGGCCGCAGCGATCGGCGCCGACATGCCGGTGCACGAGCCGAGCGGCAACATGATCGTCGACATCGGCGGTGGCACGACCGAGGTTGCGGTCATCTCCCTCGGCGGCATCGTGACCGCGCAGTCGGTGCGTGTCGCGGGTGACGAACTCGACGACGCAATCATGCAGTACGTCAAGAAGGAGTTCTCGCTGGCCATCGGCGACCGAACGGCCGAAGAGATCAAGATTCACATGGGCTCGGCGTGGCCACTCGACGAAGAGCTCACGGCCGACATCCGCGGCCGTGACCTCATCAGCGGCTTGCCACGTACCGTGCCGCTGACCACCGAGCAGGTCCGCGAAGCACTTGCCGAACCATTGTCTGCAATTGTTGACGCAGTGAAAACCACGCTCGACAAGACGCCGCCCGAACTGGCCGCCGACATCATGGAGCAAGGCATCATGGTCACCGGCGGAGGCGCACTGCTCGCCGGGATCAACCGACGTCTCGCCCACGAGACCGGCATGCCCATCAAGATCGCCCATGATCCGCTGTACAGCGTGGTGATCGGTTCCGGGCGAGCACTCGAGAACATCGACGCGATGCGCGGGTTGATGTCCCTCGGCGGCGACGACTAGACGCAACAGGCCACCAGTGCTTTCATCGTTGAGCCGCCGCCGCGTCGTTGTGCTGCTCATTTTGACGTCGCTGTTGCTGATCACCCTCGATCGAAGAGGCAACAACGCCTTCATCGACAAGGCTCGCCAGGCGTTCGCGGTCATCTTGCGCCCCTTCGACATCGCCGCCGAGGCGGTGTCGAAGCCGGTCGCCAACGCGTGGTACGGCATCACCAACTACGACAACCTGCGCGCCGAGAACGAAGCCCTTCACGATCAGGTCGAGCATCAAAAGGGTGCCGAGATCGAAGCGCAGACGGCGATCACCAAGTTCTACGAGCTGTTGCGGCTCTACCGCCTGACGTCGGTGCACAGCTACAAGAGCGTGATCGCCCAGGTGGTGGGCGAGGCGCCGAGCAACTTCCAGAACACCGTCGAGATCACCGTTGGCACGCGTGACGGTATCGCCGTGGGCATGCCCGTCACCGACGGGGCCGGGTTGATCGGCAAGGTCACGAAGGTCTACCCGGACCGCAGCGTGGTGATGTTGATCACGGATCCGCAGTTCTCCGTGCAGGCCCAGGTGCTGAGCCGCGTCGACGAGGAAGATGCCACCTCGACCACGTCGATCGCGCCACCCAACACGGCGATCAGTGGTCGCCCCCTCGACTCCACCACGACGACCAGTTCCACGACGACCACCACCGAACCTCTGTCGTCGACGACCACGACAACGGCTTCGACCGACGTCGGCGCGACGCCAGGTGAGAGCACGACCTCGACCAGTTCGACGACCACGACCACGTTGCCAGACGTGACGGTGCGACGAGAGACCGGCGACATCGATGGTCAGGGTGCGGACCGCCCACTGCTGTTCAGCTTGATCGACGACACGGCGCTGACCAACGTGAAGGTCGGTGACACGGCCGAGACCGCCGGCGGCACGAAGAGCCTGGCGCCGCAGAGCATCCCGATTGGCAAGATCACCGCGGTGACCCGCAAGCTCGGGAGCCGATCGCCGATCGTCGAAGTGGAACCGAACGCAAGCCTGACGCAACTGAACTTCGTCAGCGTGGTGCTGTTCGTTCCGAACCAGGCCGCGATCTGAGTCGTGCGATCGCTGCCGTTTGCCCTCTTCACCAGACTGATCCCGGTGGCACTGGTCGTACTGGCCATTCAACGCACGATCTGCGCGACCTACCGCGTCGATGGAGTCGCGATCCAAGTCGTCCTCGCGTTGGCGGCCGGGGCCGGGGCCGGTTCCGGGTCCGAGCGCGGCGCCTTCGCAGGCTTCGCCCTCGGGATGATGTACGACCTCGGTGTGGGCACGCCACTGGGGCTGACAGCGCTGGCCTACGGACTCGCCGGGTTGACGTCAGGTTACGTGCTCAGCATCACCCCCGATCCACAGTGGTGGTTGGCCGCGATCTTCGTGGCGATCGGCTCCGCTGTGGGCGAGGGCGCCATCCCGGTGGTGAAGTTCTTGACGGGGCAGGAGGGCTGGTTGACGAATCGGCTCTTCGTCGTGATTCCGATCGTGACCAGCGGGGCGACCCTGCTGAGCCCGCTGTTCGTCCCGTTGGGGCGATGGTGCGCGGGCGCCAAGCGACGCACGTGGCGGGCGATTCCCGAATGAGCCGGCACCGGGTGAGCCCCGCCCGACCCGCGCGAGGACCAGAATGTCGCCATGGCGATCGATAAGCGCACCACCCGCCTGGGGATGCTGGCGTTGGTCTCGACCCTGCTGATCGGTGCACTCGGTACCCGCCTGTGGTTCCTGCAGGGTGTCGAGGCCGCGTCCTATCAAGCCAGGGTCTCCGCAGCCAAGCTGCGCGAAGTGCTGATCCCACCCGAGCGTGGGCGCATCTTCGACGCCAAGGGTCGGATCATGGCCGACAACCAACGCATCCTCACCGTCGCCATCGACTGGAGCGTGACCAAGAAGAAGAAGGACCGCGACGCGTTGTTCAACCGGCTCTCGGGCCCGTTGAAGGTTCCCGTCATCGACCTGCAGCGCCGCTACGAACCGTGCTTCGGCGAGCCGACGATCCCGAAGTGCACCAAGGGCCAGCGGTTCAGCACGGTGCTGCCGCTGCCGCTGAAAGAGGGCGTCGACGAAGACACGGTCACGTATCTCAAAGAGCGCAGCGAAGACTTCCCGGGCATCCAGATCGTCGAGCAGTGGAAGCGGGTGTACCCGTACTCACCGCTGGCAAGTCATGTGGTCGGGTATCTCGGCCCGATCACCAAAGAGACCAAGAAGCAGTACGAAGACAAGAACTACAACACCAACGAGCTCGTCGGAGCGTTCGGTGTGGAGCTGTCGATGGAAGACACCCTGCACGGTTCGTGGGGCAAGCAGGTCTTCGAGGTCGACGCGGCCGGCGGCATCGTTCGCGAGTTGGCCGACCAGCACGTCGATCCCATTGCCGGACAAGACATTCAGCTGACCATCGACCTCGACATCCAGCAGTACGCCGAGCAGGCACTCGAAACCAAACTGCTGCAGCGCCGCCAGCTCCCCACCGACATCGCCGGCCAAGACATTGCCGCGCACAACCCCATCGATGTGAAGATCCCCGGGGGGACGCAGCGTGTGTACGTCAGCTCGAAGGAGTTCGGGACCCAGGAGTGGATCCAGTACAAGGCGCCGGCCGGCGCAGTGGTCGTCGAGAACGACTCCAACGGCCAGATCCTGGCGATGGCCAGCTACCCACGGTTCGACAACCGGTGGATGGGCAACATCGACGGCAACAAGTTCGATCAGTTGTTCGGCGAGAAGATCGACCCGAACACCGGCAAGGCAGATCCCGACAAGTCCGTGTTGGTCAACCGTGCCGTTCAAGGCCGCTACAACCTCGGCTCGAGCGTCAAGCCGTTCGTCGCCTGGTCGGCCATGCACAGTGGCGTGATCGGCCCCAACGAGCCGTACCTCGACAAGGGCAGCTACGTGCTGGAGTCGATCCCGAAAGACGTGTGTGCCACCGGCGTGCGTTGCGAGTTCAGGAACGCCAGCAACGTGCGCACCAACAAGTCGTCGTCCTACGGGCCGGTCACCGTCGCCGATGCGTTAGCCGTCAGCAGCGATGCGTTCTTCTACCGGCTCGGTGAGAAGTTCTGGGAGATCGACGAGCACAACGCATCGATCGATCCCGCGCTGAAAGGCAAGTCGACCCTGAAGGACGACCTCGAGCGCTTCGGGTTCGGTCAGGACAGCGGCGTGCAGTTGCCCTTCGAGTGGCCGGGCCGCATCCCCGATGACGCGATCAAGGCCCAGCTCGTGAAGGACAACGTGCTCGGCAAGAACGAGGCGCCACGACTGCTCGTCGGCGACAACGTGCAGGTCGCAATCGGCCAGGGCCTCATGGCGGCGACACCCCTGCAGCTGGCGAACGCCTACTCAACCCTCGCCAACGGAGGCTTCCTCTATCAGCCGACCGTCGTCAAGACGATCTTCGAGCCGTTGGTACCCGATCTGAGCCCGGGGATGGCCGACCTCTCCAAAGCGGTCGTCGTGCAGTCGTTCGACACACCTCACTACAAGGACCAGCTGGAGATGCCGCCAGAGATCATCGAGCCGATCATCGGCGGCTTGGCCCGAGTGACCAACCGGTTCCGGGTCCGCGAACCCGGCGTCCGGTATCCGCAGAGCTTTTACCACACGACCACCGGCGAGAAGTTGTTCGCGACCTACCCCATGGACACGCTGCCGATCGCCGGCAAGACCGGCACTGCCCAGGGCGCCAACAGCTATCCGTGGAACGACTCGTCGGCGTTCGGCGCGTTCAGCCTCGACAGCCAGCAGCCGTACACGGTCGTCGCCTACCTGGAGAAGAGCGGATTCGGCGCCAAGGCCGCTGCGCCCGTCGTGAAATGCGTCTTCACCGCGCTGGCGGGCAAGGCGGCCATGGATCCGGTGCTGCCGAGCGATCCGCTGGATCTCAACTCGTTGGCGCCGGCGCCGCCGACGTCATTGGCCGACAGTTCGTGCATGCCGGCCGCCGTGGAAGCCCGGGACTGATCTGATCCATGGCGCTCAGCATGCTTTCGCGCAAGCCGGACTCCGGCTTGGGCAACATCAAGGCCAGCCCGGGGTCGCCGAGTCGCAACATCGACTGGGTCCTGCTGCTGGCCCAGGGGGCGCTCACCATCATCGGACTGTTCACGATCTATTCGGCGTCGTACTCGAAGTTCCCGAACCCGTATCTCTTCGTGACCCGACAGGAGATCTTTCTCTTCGGCGCCGTGATCACGATGATCGTCGTGATGTCGTTCGACTACGACTGGTGGCGTGAGCGGGCCCGGTTCCTGTACGGGGTCACGATCATGCTGCTCGTGCTGGTCATCCTCGTCGGCGCGATCCATGGTGGCGCCCGGTTGAGCTTCGACCTCGGGCCGCTGAAGGTCCAGCCGGCCGAGTTCGCCAAGTTCACCGGCCTGCTCGCCATCGCCGCGTTCCTCGCCGAGGACCGCACCGACACGTTGAACTACGCCCGTTTCGTCAAGGGACTGATCCTCGTCGGTCTTCCCACCGCCTTGGTGATCGTGCAGCCCGACCTGGGGACGGCTTCGGTGCTGATCGCCATGATGATGGGCGTGCTGTTGATCGCCGGCGCCAGAGCGAAGTACATCTTGTTGATCACCTTCCTGTCTGCTGCCACGGTCGGTGCCGCCGTGGTCAGCGGCATCGTCAACGACTATCAGATCAAGCGAATCACCGTCTTCTTTGATCAGAACTCCAGCGATCCGAAGCTTCGAGACCTGATCTTCCAGGGCCGGAACTCGCTTCGGGCCATTGCCACCGGTGGGATCGACGGCAAGGGATGGTTGCAGGGGCAGATCACCAACACCAAAGACATCCCGGTGCAATGGGCCGACTTCCCGTTCTCGGCGATCGGCGAGCAGTTCGGATTGATCGGATGTGGCGTGGTCATCGGCCTGTTCGCCATCTTGCTGCTGCGGATCTGGCGGATCGCTGGCCTGTCGCGCGACATGCTCGGCACCTATCTCTGTGCCGGCGTGTTCACCATGGTGCTCTGGCAGATGTTCCAGAACATCGCCATGAGCGTCGGGCTGATGCCGATCACGGGCCTGCCCTTGCCCTTCATCTCCTACGGCGGGTCGAGCATCGTGACGTTTTTCGCCCTGATGGGCCTGGTGCAGAGCGTGCACATGCGCCGGTACCGCTGACGATCCCCTGGTAGTCGGGGTTGCGTCGGGTAGACTGTCGGCCAACATGAGTCCTTTTTTGGCCGATGTCGCAACCCGGCCGCGCCCCTGCGTGCGAACGATTGCGGAAATGAGCGCGAATCAGCTCGTTGGAGCTGGTGCGCGGCGCGCCCACACGAATCAATGGATCGAACGCGACACCATCCGACCTGGAGACATCTCCGTCGGCCGTCGCGGCGCTGGCCCTCGCGGCCGGCGCATGAGAAGGGAATGTCCGAATGACCGACGACCAACACGATCAGCTGTCGCTGACCGGCTCACCTGCCCCAGCGCAGGTGGACGATCCAGCCGACCACGAGCCCAACGAGAACGAATCGGGCGCTGACGACACCGACGAACTCGGTGAGCCAACCGTACGCACCGCGGCGCAGAAGCGCCGCCGAGGGTCGCGTGGCGGCCGCAACCGCAAGAAGCCGGCAGGTGCTGGCGGCGATGGGTCGGCGGACGACGATGACGCCCCGGACGATGACGATTCCGTCGACGACGACACGCCGTCGAGCGTCGCCGCATCGGTGATCGGCGACGGCAACCCGGAGTTGCCGAAGCGCATTACCGAAGGGCGTGCCACCGGCGAGGCAGCAGAGCGGGCACTGGTGCGCAAGCCACAGATCGGCGACACCCGTCCGGCGCCTCCGGGGGCAGCGCCAGCGCCGGCCGCCGCAAAGCCGCAACAGCCGCGCGGTGAGCGAACCCGCAACGATCGCCAACGGTCGGACAAGCCCAAGACCGAGCGAGCAGCGCAGCCGGCCATCGCCGGTTCCGACACCGATGGCCAAGCGGCAACCGACGCGGCCAAGAAGAAGCGCCGTCGCGGGGTGAAGGGCCCCAAGCCCTCCTCGCCCGGTCTCGAAGTCGATCTCGACGCCGACACGATCGAGCGGCGCCGCGGGCGCGAGCGCAACGGGCGGCCGATCGGTCGCTACCTCATGGCCGTCCAGGTGCGCCCGACGTTGACGCAGGTGGCGGTGCTCGAAGGCCGCAACCTGATCGAGCACTACGTCAGCCGCCCCGCCGACGACGTCAGCCAGATCCACGGCAACATCTACCTCGGCAAGGTGCAGAACGTGCTGCCCGGGATGGAAGCCGCGTTCGTCGACATCGGCACGCCGAAGAACGCCGTGTTGTACCGCGGCGATGTGCAATACGACCCGGAAGACATCGTCGAGAAGTCGGGTCAGATGCGCATCGAGCAGATGCTGCGACCCAAGCAGTTGGTGCTCTGTCAGGTCACCAAGAACCCGATCAGCGCGAAAGGCGCCAGGCTGACCCAGGAAGTGTCGCTGCCCGGTCGATTCGTCGTGCTGATCCCCAACTCCAAGACGTACGGCATCTCCAAGCGGCTGCCCGACGACGTGCGCAAGCGTCTGCGCAACATCCTCGATCGGGTCAAGCCGGCGCAGCACGGTCTGATCGTGCGCACCGCGGCCGAGAACGCCAACGAGCACGAACTGCGCGCCGACATGACTCGGTTGCTCGACCAGTGGAACGTGATCGAGGCCAAAGCCAAGAAGGCCAACAGCCCGACCCTGCTGTACCGCGAGCCCGAGCTTGCGGTGAGGGTGATTCGTGAGGAGTTCAACGCCGAGTACCGCGGCGTGGTCATCGACGACCAGCGACTGTTCGAAGATGTGCGCGACTACGTGTCCGCGTTCAACCCCGATCTCGCCGACCGCATCGAGTACTACGACGCTGCGGCCGAGGGCTTGCCGCTGTACGAACGCCAGCACATCCACGAGCAGTTGCACAAGGCCCTCGATCGCAAGGTGTGGCTGCCGAGCGGCGGCTCGTTGATCATCGAGCACACCGAGGCCCTGACGGTGATCGACGTCAACACGGGAAAGAACGTTGGCACGTCGAACCTCGAGGAAACCGTCTTCCGCAACAACCTCGAGGCCGCCGAAGAGGTCGCCAAGCAGCTTCGGTTGCGCGACATCGGCGGCATCGTCGTGATCGACTTCATCGACATGGAGATCAAGGACAATCGCCGCAAGGTGGTCGACGCCTTCCGGTCTGCCCTGGCCCGCGACAAGACTCGTACTCAGGTCTTTGACATCACCGATCTCGGGCTCGTCGAGATGACCCGCAAGCGGATCGGCGAGGGTCTGCTGGTCAACTTCGCCGATCAATGCCCGAATTGCGACGGCCGTGGCGTCATCATCGAGCACGCGTTGCTCGAATGAGAATCGGTCTGACAAGCCCCGTTGTTGTCGCGTCTTCCTCCGATAGGATCGCATGGCTATGTACGCAGTGATCGCATCCGGTGGCAAGCAAGCCAAAGTCTCAGAAGGCGAGCAGGTCCACGTCGAACTGCTCGATGCCGAGCAGGGCAGCGAAGTTTCGCTGACCCCGGTCTTGGTCGTCGACGGCGACACCGTTCTGGCGACGCCGGCGCAACTGTCGGGCGCAACCGTGACGGGCAAGGTCGTCGGCTGGGCCCAGGGCCCGAAGATCGACGGCTTCACCTACAAGAAGCGCACGAACCAGCGACGCCGCTTCGGTCACCGCCAGAAGTATCACGTCGTCGAGATCACGTCGATCAAGAAGGGCTGAACCACGATGTCAAAGACCAAAGGTGGCGGGTCAACCCGCAACGGGCGCGACTCCAACGCACAGCGCCTTGGTGTGAAGGTCTTCGGTGGCAGCAAGATCCACGCCGGCACGATCATCGTTCGTCAGCGCGGCACGAAGTTTCACCCCGGCCGCAACGTCGGCATCGGTGGCGACGACACGCTGTTCGCTCTCACCGAGGGTGCAGTGAAGTTCGGGACACGCGGTGGCCGCAAGGTCGTCGACGTCGAGCCCATCGAATCGGTCGACGCTCCTTCCTGACCCGCTCACGCATCAGTCGTTCTCGGCAACGATCTTGCCGTTCTGGATGACCGTGCGGATTCGCTGACCGAGGCCGTCGACATCGAGGGCGTCACCCCGGGTGATCACGACGTCGGCTCGCTTGCCGATCTCGATGGAGCCGCGATCATCGGCGAGGCCCATCAGCTCCGCAGCGGTTCGTGTCGTGGCGATCATCGCCTGCGCCGGTGTCATCCCACAGGCCACCATCTGCTCGAGCTCGCGTAGGTTCTGGCCATGGGGAGTTACCCCGCTGTCGGTGCCCATGGCGATTTTGACCCCGGCGGCAATGGCCTGGCGAATGCTCGCCCGGTGCACGTCGATCACCATCTTGGTCTTGTCGATCGCGTATTGCGGCACCTTGACCCCACGATCCGCGGCCTCGAGCACACCCATCGGAGCGATCAGGGTCGGAACGAGATACGTGCCGCGCTCGAGCATCATCGCGATGGCCTCGTCGTCGAGGTAGATGCCGTGCTCGATCGAACGGATCCCGGCGCGCACCGCGGACTTGATGCCCTCGGTTGCCTGGGCGTGGGCCATGACCCACTTGCCCGCAGCGCTGGCTTCGGCCACCAGCACGTCGAGCTCGTCGTCGCGGTAGTGACCGTGTCGCGGATCGTCACGAGGTGACAGCACGCCGCCGCTGGTGCAGACCTTGATCACGTCGGCGCCGGCGCGGATCAGCTCGCGGACCTTCTTGCGCATCTCCTCGGGTCCATCGACGATGTTGTGCGGTTTACCGGGATGCTGGACACCGATGATGCTGGGCATGTGCGCGCCGCACGGCTCCCACGAGTCGCCGTGCCCGCCGGTCTGGCTGAGGATCGTGATCGAGATCTGCATGTCGGGTCCCGGCGCGAACCCGCGTTGCTGCGCCGCCTTCACCCCGAGATCGCTGCCACCCGCCTCGCGCACCGTCGTGACACCAGCGGCGAGGGTGCGAGCCATTCGCTCTGCGGCGAGGTAGAAGTTCATCGAGAACGGGGTATGCACCGACGACATCGGGTCGAGGTCGCCGTCGACCATGAAGTGCACGTGACAGTCGATGAACCCGGGATAGACGGCGTGGCCGGTGGCGTCGATGGCCTCGTCGCCGTCGAGCGATGTGCCGACATCGACGATGCGGCCACCCTCCATCGCTACATCGGCGATCGATGCGGTGCCGCCGATGCTGTCGAACACCTGGCCGCCACGAATCACAACACGAGTCATCGGCGCATGCTACGCGTGTCGGGGTAGGGTCAGAGGTGGGTGTCGATTCCTTGGGGCAGGCGCACCGTGTCCCAGCCGAGCAACGCCACGGCTTGGCGGCAGGCGAAGCGATCGGTCATACCACCGACGTAGGCGACCGATTCGTGCAGGGCGGCAGCGCTGCCGGAGTCGGCATCGACGTCGTCGGGGAGCAGCTGGGGATTCCCCGCGTAGTGCTCGACGAGGGCCTGCAGCAGGGAGATCACGGACTGCGCCTGTGCTTGCGACGCCGGTCGCAGGTACACGTTGTCGTAGTTGAACCGGCGAAAGGCGGCCAGCGCCTCGGCGGCGTCCGCCGTCATCCCGATCTGGCCGATCTGCCCGGTCGCTTGGATCATTCCGGTGATGAACGCACCGAGTTGGTGGCTGCGTCGCTCGCCACATCGGGCACGAACGATGTCTGGGAGGGCATTGGGCGTGACGATCCCTGCATCGACGGCGTCCTCGAAGTCGTGGCAGACGTAGGCGATGCGGTCGGCCCAGCTGACGACTTCACCCTCGGGGGTCGCCGGGGCCGGTCGCGACCACGAGTGGTTGCGGATGCCGTCGAGTGTCTCGGTGCACAGGTTGAGCGGGGTGAGCGTGACGTCGGCTCCCCACACGGCGTGGTCGAAGCCCCCGTCGACGTAGGGCGTCAACGCATCCTCGCTGGCATGGCCGCCGGGCCCGTGGCCGCAGTCATGACCGAGGGCAATCGCTTCCGTCAGCGCCACGTTGAGCCCGAGCGACCTGGCAACAGAGGTGGCGACCTGGGCAACCTCGAGCGCATGTGTCAATCGGGTGCGCTGATGGTCGTCGGGGAACACGAAGACCTGCGTCTTTCCCGCGAGGCGCCGGAATGCACTGGCGTGGAGGATGCGGTCGCGGTCGCGCTCGAAGCACGTTCGCCAGGAGTCCGGTGCCTCCTCGATCACTCGCTGTCCGGCGCCAGCCGCCCGAGTCGCCAGTCGGGCGAGTGATTCGCCCTCGGCGTCCTCGCGCTGTTCGCGAGACACCAGCAACGACGACCCGCTGCTGGCGGTTGAGTCGGCATGGGCGAATGCCACGCTGCCGTCGGCGTGACCATGCATGGTCGATGCCCACCGCTCTGCTCGTTCGCCCAACTCGGCCATCGGCCCAGGGTACCCAACAAGCCCGGCTCGGCTGTCGGCATCCCCAGATAGCCTCAAGTGGTCCTATGAGCGGGTTTGTCGATGAAGCGCAACTGAATGTACGCGGTGGGGATGGCGGCGCCGGCTGTTCGTCGTTCCGCCGCGAGGGTCCCGAGGCCTTCGGCGGACCGAACGGTGGCGATGGCGGCAAGGGTGGCGATGTCTGGTTGGTCGCCGACCGCAACGTGGCATCGCTGCTGGCCTTCCGTGATCACCCGCACCGTCGCGCCAAGGATGGCGTGCACGGCAAGGGCAAGGACCAGCACGGCAAGCGCGGCGAAGGATTGGAGGTTGCGGTCCCTGAGGGAACTGTCGCCACCGATCTGTACACCGGCGAGCTGCTGGCCGACCTGGCCAACCACGGCGACCGTTGGCTGTGCGCGGCTGGTGGACGCGGGGGTCGCGGCAATGCCAAGTTCTGGTCGAACAAGCGTCGGGCGCCGACCTTCGCCGAGCAGGGTGAGCACGGGCAGGACGTCTGGCTGAAGCTCGAACTGAAGTTGATGGCCGATGTGGCGCTGGTCGGGTTTCCCAACGTCGGCAAGAGCACGCTGATCAGCGTGATCAGCGCGGCGAAGCCGAAGATCGCCGACTACCCGTTCACCACGCTCGAGCCGAACCTCGGCGTCGTCAAGATCGACGACCACACCGACTTCGTCGTCGCCGACATCCCCGGCCTGATCGAGGGCGCCAGCGAGGGCAAGGGCCTCGGCCACCAGTTCCTGCGGCACATCGAACGCGCTCGCGTGTTGTGCGTGATGCTCGATCTCGCCGCGGTCGACGAGGTGCCGCCCGAGGAGCAAGAGCGCATCCTGTTGCACGAGTTGGGGGAGTACCGTCCCGAACTGCTCGAACGCCCACGCGTGGTCGTGGGCACCAAGGCCGACATCGCCGTTGCGGATTGGGACGGGCTGCGGATCTCGGCCGTCGCCGGCGAGGGCGTGCGCGAGCTGGTCGGGCAACTGGCGTCGCTGGTGCACGAGGCCCGCAGCGAACAGCCGGTGAAGCCGGGCATCGTGATCATCCGCCCCGAGGCCGACGGCGGCCGCGTCGAGCGAATCGGCGAGCACGAGTTCCGCCTCGTCGGCCGCCAGGTCGAGCGGGTCGTGGCGCTCAACGATGTCACCACGCCGGAGGCGTTGTCGTACATCGACTTCCAGATGAAGCGACTCGGAGTCCCGAGGATCCTGACGCGTGCCGGTGCGCAAGACGGCGACGTCATCTGGGTTGCTGGCTTCAGCTTCGAGTACCAGCAGGAGGCCTGAGTGCGGCTGGTGGCCAAGATCGGCACGTCGTCGATCACCGATGCCCTCGGTGTGATCGACGAGGCAGTCGTCGACTCGCTGTGCGATCAACTCGCCGCGCTGCGAACCGGAGGGCACGAAGTGATCTTGGTGTCGTCGGGTGCCGTGTCGGCCGGGGTCGCCGCGTTGGGCATGTCGGCACGGCCCACCGACATGCCGACCCTGCAGGCGATCTCCGCCGCGGGGCAGAGCCGGCTGATGGGCACGTACAACCGCTCACTCGCCCGGCACGACCTGGTCGCCGCGCAGGTGCTGCTGGTACCCAATGATTTCGTCGACCGCCGTCAGTACCTCCATGCCCGCCAGACGCTGCTGCGCCTGATCGAGCTCGGGTGCATCCCGATCATCAACGAGAACGACGCGGTCGCCAGCCACGAGCTGCGCTACGGCGACAACGATCGCATCGCCGCGCTCGTCGCCCACAACGTGAACGCTGATCTGCTGGTGTTGCTGACCGACACGGACGGGCTCTTCACAGCCGACCCACGTACCAACGCCTCGGCCGAGCTGATCAGCGAGGTGCTCGCCGACGATCCGCTGCTGACCGTCGCGGCGAGCGCGACCGGGTCAGGCCGCGGCAGCGGTGGCATGGCGTCGAAGCTGGCTGCGGCCAAGATGGCCTCGTGGTCGGGCACCCGTGCAGTCATCGCCTCGGCTGATCGGTCAAACGTGCTGGTCGACGCGGCCGAGGGCGCGCTGGTGGGCACCACGTTCCAACCGAGCGTGCGCCGTCTTGCGGCACGCAAGCTGTGGATCGGCTTCGCCAGCCAGGTCGATGGTGTCGTCAGCGTCGACGATGGGGCGCGCCGCGCTCTGGTCGAGCGGGGCACGTCGTTGTTGCCGGCCGGTGTCACCGCTGTCACCGGGCACTTCGACGAAGGAGATGTCGTCGAGGTGCGCGACACCGCCAACGCGCTCGTCGCTCGCGGCATGGTCCTGTCCGATGCCGCCACCTTGCGCGCCATCATCGGCAAGCGCACCAGCGACCTTCCCTCAGATGTTGCCCACGAGGTGATCCATCGCGACGACCTCGTGTTGCTGACCTAGTCGGCCCGCGGGTCAGCCTGCAGCCGGCTTCGGCTGCTCGTCGGCCGGCGCCGCGGCGACGGCGGGGGTGTCGGACGGGGTATCGAGGCCCAACTCGGCACGCAGCTCGCTGAGCCGGCTGTGGGCTTCGACATTGGCCGTAGCTTGTTCGACCTCGAGGATGCGGGACTCGACCGAGGACTCCTGCAACTCCGACGATGCCTTGGCCTTGACGTAGCGCGCTTCGATCTTCTGCTGCACCTCGTTGAGCGTCGGCACGTCGTCGCCGACGGTCTCTTGTAGCTGCGACATCGCCTTGTTCATCTCTTCTTGCATCTTGGCTTGCTCGAGCTGCGACAGCAGCTTGTTCTTGTCGGCGAGCTTCTGTTGCAGGATTCGACTGTTCTGCTGCACGGCGGCCTTTGCCTGATCGGATGCTTTGGCAGACTCGAGCACCATCGTCTTCAGGCCCTCGACGTCTTTCTCGACCTGGATCAACTGGTTGGCGATGGTCTCGGCGGCGCCGTTGTACTGTGCCGCCTTGGCCGCATCGCCGGCCTTCTGAGCATCCGATGCCATCATCAACGCTTGACGGGCATTGGCGTTGAGCTTCTCGAGCTCGGCCATCTTGCTGTTGAGCCGCAGTTCGCTCTGCTTCTGGTTGGCGATGACGTTGGCGGCCTGCTCCTTCAAACGGCGGTGCTGGGCCTGCGCTTCGGCGAGGGCCTGCTCCAACTGCACGGCGGGGTCGGCACGACTCTCGAAGTTCCGGTTGAGCTTGGCGCCGAGGTACTTCCACCACTTCTTGAACGCTTTGAACATGAGGGCGATGCTAGTCGGCGGATGCCGCAGTCGGCGCTGGCCTCAGGCGAGAACGCAGGTCGTCGATCTCGGGTGACTGCAGCAGCCACAGCATCCCCGCATAGGTCGCCGCCCCGACGAGCGTCGACACCACGACGCGAACGACGGCGCCGGATCCGGCGTTGGCACCGACCGCCCCGGCGACGACCCAGACCACCTCGGCCATCACCAACGCGGCCAGGCCCATGCGCCAGAGACTGGCCACGATGTCGTCCAAGGGGAAGTCGGGCAGCTTGTAGCGAAGAACTTGCAGGGACCACATCGCCGCGATCAGGTAGGCGAGCCCGAAGGCCAAACCGAGACCGAGGAGCCCCCATCGGTCGACGAACAACAGTGCCAACACCACGTTCAGCGCGTTCTCGCCGAGGTTGATGACGAACGGCGTGCGCGCGTCTTGATGTGCGTAGAACACCCGGAGCACGAACAGGTAGAGCGAGAAGCCGACGAGACCGAGGGCGAATCCGGCAAGCCCACGGGAGGTGTTGAGCGCGTTGGCCGCGGTGAACTTGCCGTGCTCGAACGCGGCGCCGACGATCGGCCGGCGCAAGACGAAGAGCCCGAAGCCCGCCGGCAGGGTGACGAGGGCGATCAGCCGGATGCCCAACGAAGATCGGTCGAGCACGGTCTGGCGGTCCTTGCGTTTGATCGCGCTGGAGAGCTCGGGAAGGAACGTGGTGGCAATCGACACGGCGAGCAGACCGTGGGGGAGCACGAACCAGGTGAACGCCTTGGTGTACGCGTCCTCGTCGCCGGATCCGCCGTGCAACAGGTTGCGGATCACGATGATCGCCACCTGGTTGGCGACGACGTAGCCGAGCGCCCACTTCGACAGGGATCGCAGCGACTTGACGGCCGGATGACCGAACTCCGGCTTGAACCGGAACCGCAACTTCGCCTGCAGCAGCGCGGGCAGCAAGGCGAAGGCCATCACGGCGATTCCGATGGTGGCGCCGAGGCCGAGCGTCCAGCGCAGCTTGGCGTTGTCGAGGACGTCGTCGAGTTGCGGGACGCGCTGGTCGACGATGCCCGGCACCATCAGCAACGACACGATGATCGCCAGGTTCGACAGTGCCGGGGCCCACGCGGCGGCGAAGAACCGGCGACGGGCGTTGAGCACTGCGGCCCCGATCGCGTTGAGCCCATAGAAGAAGATCTGCACCAGGAAGATGCGAGCAAGCACGGTGCCCGCGGCGTGGTACTTCCCGGCGTCGACCTCGCTCGACGTCAACAACGAGTACATCCGGAAGATGAGGGGCGCGGCGGCGACGGCGAGGGCGGTGAGGCCGGCCAGCACGACGATGCCGACGGAGATCACGGCCGAGGTCGCCTCGTCGTCATCGTCGTCGTGCAGTCGGGTGAACAGCGGCACGAGGGTCGCCGACAACACGCCACCCAGCAGCAGCTCGTAGATCATGTTCGGCGTGCCGTTGGCCTGGTCGTAGGCGTCGGTGACCGGCCCCTGACTGAGGACGATGCCCAGCACGGCCACACGCGCCAACCCGGTGATGCGCGAGACGGCGGTGCCTGCCGCAACGGTCACGTTGGAGCGCAGCAGGCTGCTCACGGCGATGAGGATGCCTGCCCTGCACCGCCGGGATGCGGGTTGTTGACGTCTTCGACAGCGAGTCGCAACGACTCGAGTTGTGTCACGACGTCGTCGACGGCGCTGCCGAGGTCGCTGGTCGTATCGGCGCCGACGCTGACTTCCGACGCCTGGGCCAAGAGCTCGCCGAGGCGCGTGTTGAGTAGCCGGAGCTGTTGGTCGGTCTCGTCGCGCGTCGTGCGAATTCGTTCGGCGGAGTCGATCTGCGCCTGTAACGAGGCGCGGGTGGC
>JAYVOI010000337.1:0-7498 GCA_043758005.1 Ilumatobacteraceae bacterium | reverse complement strand
GAGCACATCATCGACCCATGGTCGACCCCGCTGGCATTCGCCTACGAGGCGATCGCCAACGGCGCCACGACACTGGTGAACCACGACGTCGTCGAATGCGACGTGGGTGAGGAGATGACGATCTTGCGGACGCGGCGCGGCGACACTGTTCGCGCTCGATTCGTCGTCAACGCGGCCGGGCTGCGCGGCGACGAACTGCACCGTTCGCTCGGCCTCGACGGCTTCACCATCCGGCCCCGCCGAGGCGAGTTGATCGTGTTCGACAAACTGTCGCGCACGCTGCTGAACCGCACGGTCTTGCCGGTTCCGACATCGCACACGAAGGGGGTGCTCGTCGCGCCGACCGTGTTCGGCAACGTGATGCTGGGCCCGACCGCCGACGACATCGACGACAAGACGGCGACGGGGTCGACGCGCGCCGGCATCGACACCTTGCTCGACAAGGGCAAGCGAATCCTGCCGTCGCTGATGGACGAAGAGGTGACCGCGGTGTACGCCGGGCTCCGAGCCGCGACCGAGCATTCCGACTATCAGGTCAGCGAGCATCGCGACCTTCGCTACGTGTGCCTCGGGGGCATCCGATCGACGGGGCTCACCGCGTCGATGGCATTGGCCGAGGAGGCACTGACCTGCCTCGTCGACTGCGGACTCGACGTCGCCGTGACCGCAAGGACCACAGCGATCCGAATGACACCGCTCGGTGAGGCTGACGAACGGCCGTACCAGCGAGGCGCGCAGATCGTGTGCCACTGCGAACGGGTCACCGTCGGCGAGGTCGCTGCTGCGTGCGTTGCCCCCGTCCCGGCGGTCGACTTCGATGGGTTGCGCCGTCGCACGCGGGCACTCGCCGGTCGCTGCCAGGGCTTCTACTGCCAGGCCGAGCTCTGCAAGTTGACCGGCTGGAGCGTGGCACCGTGACGCTGCGGGATCGCAAAGTCGCCATCGTCGGCGGCGGGCCTGCCGGGCTCTCAGCGGCCATCGCCCTTCGCCGTCTCGGCGTCGGCGCGGTCACCGTCTACGAGCGCGAGCAACAAGCAGGTGGGATCCCTCGGCACACCGATCACCTCGGTTTCGGCATGCGCGACCTGCATCGCGTGATGACCGGTCCGCGCTACGCACGTGCCCTCGTGCGGCAGGCGAACGAGGCCGGCGTGCAGTTGCGCGTCGGTGCGCCGGTGTTCTCGCTCGACGCCCTCGACGTCGATGCGGTGGTCCTCGCCACGGGTGTGCGGGAGCGGCCACGATCAGCACGACTCGTTCCGGGAGATCGCCCGGTCGGGATCTTCACGACCGGGTCACTGCAGCAACTGGCGATGGCCGGTCAACGAGTCGGCACTCGGGCCGTCATCGTCGGTACCGAACACGTCAGCTTCTCGGCGATCTTCACCCTGGCCCACGTGGGCTGCAAGGCCGTGGCCATGATCACGCCGCTCCCCCGCCATCAGTCGTACGGCGTGCTCAAGCTGGCCGCCGCCACCGTGCGACGGGTTCCCGTGCTGACCGGCGTCGACGTCGCCGAAATCGTCGGCCGGCGACGCGTCGAGCGAGTCGTGTTGACCAACGGGCGAACGATTGCATGCGACGCCGTGGTCTTCACCGGCGACTGGATCCCCGACAACGAGTTGGCGCGGCGCAGCGGCCTGTCGATGAACCCAGCGATCAAGGGCCCGGCCGTCGACGCGGCCTTCCAGACCTCGCGCGACCACGTCTTCGCCATCGGCAATCTCGTTCACCGCGTTGCCTCCGCGGATCGCTGCGCCCTCGACGGAAAGGCGGTCGCCGCCGAAGTGGCCAGGTCGATATCGTGACGGGTCTCGCCGCGGGCGTGGCGAAACTGGCAGACGCGCAGGGCTTAGGACCCTGTTCCGCAAGGAGTGTGGGTTCAAGTCCCTCCGCCCGCACACGCATGAAGATCGACATTCAATTCAGCCCCGGCGCCAACGATTGGCCTGCGCTCCGCGACGCGATCCTGCGCGCCGAGGCCGAGGGGTACGACACCACCTGGGTGTTCGATCACTTCGACGGCGAGATGATCCAAGGTGACCGGCCGATGCTCGAGTGCTTCACGTTGCTCGGCGCGCTCTCCGTGGCGACGACCACGATCGGGCTGGGCACACTGGTGGCCAACGTCGCCAATCGTCACCCCGCAGTGCTCGCCGCCGCGGCGTCGAGCGTGCAGCGCATCAGTGGGGGGAGGCTGACCCTGGGGTTGGGTGCCGGAACTGCGCCGAACAGCAAGTGGAGCGGCGAGCACCTTGCTCGTGGCATCCCGCTGAGCGGCGGCATCGCCGACCGCCATGCGGCGGTGGAGGAACAGGTGCGTCACATCCGTTCACTGCCGGAGCCGATGCCGATCATCATCGGTGTCAACAGTGTGCGACTGGCCACGCTCGCCGGGCAGATCGCCGATGGTATCAACGTTCGGATGACGAGCGAACGCGCCGACGATTTCGTGAAGGCCGCCCGCGACGCGGCCGGCGACCGCGCCTTCGAGATCAGTGGATGGACGTTCGACGAAACCGACGACGTGCGCGACGAATCGCGCGAACTGGGTCTCGACCGTCTCGTGCTCACCAGACTGGGGCCCATCACGTGAACATCTCCGATCTGTCGACACCGGCGCTGCTGATCGATGCCGACGCCTTCGAGCACAACCTGACGGCGATGGCCGCGGTGCTGCCCGGCAGCAGGTTGCGACCCCACGTCAAGGCGCACAAGTGCACGTCGCTCGCTCGCGCCCAACGAGCCCACGGCCACCGATCGTTCACGTGCGCGACCCCTCGCGAAGTCATCGGCATGGCCGCCGCCGGCCTCGGCGACGATCTGTTGTTGGCCAACGAGACGCTCGATCCGACGCGGCTTGCGGCGATGGCGGCCCTACAAGGCGGCTCGTTGATCACCGTTGCGGTCGACTCGCACGAGACCGTTGATGCCGCGGCCTCGGCCGGGCTCAAGTACGCGCTGGTCGACGTAAACGTCGGACTGCCGCGTTGCGGATGCCGACCCAGCGAGGCCGGCCACCTGGCCGACTACGCGAGGGGCCGGGGGATGGTCGTGCGTGGCGTGATGGGTTACGAGGGCCACCTGATGGCGATGCCCGATCGCGCCGAACAGCGCGCCAGGGTCGCCGAGGCCATGGAGAAGTTGATCGTCGCCAGCCTCCTGGTCGGTGGCGACATCATCAGCGCAGGAGGCACCGACACCTACGACCTCCACGACCAGGTCAACGAGGTGCAGGCCGGCACCTACGCGCTGATGGACACCTACTACGGCGGGCGCGGACACCCCTTCCGCCAGGCGTGCTTCGTGTTGGCGACCGTGATCTCGTCGAACGTCGAGTTCGCGGTTGCAGACGCCGGGTTGAAGACGCAAGGGATGGACCACGGCAACCCGTCGATCGAGGGTGCCAAGGTCCGGTTCTTGTCCGACGAGCACATCACCTTCTCCCCGACTGCACGGGTCGCCGTCGGCGAGCGGGTCAAAGTCGTTCCGGCCCACATCGATCCGACGATGGCCATGCACGAGGTCGCATGGCTGGTCCGCGGCGACGAGGTCGTCGACCGCTGGCCGATCGATCTGCGCGGCTGGTGACCGACGAGGTCACCGGGGAGTTCCCGGCCGCAGCGCCGCCAACAGGGCGTGCAGGGCTCGGGCACGGTGCGAGATCTGGTTCTTCTCGGCGTCACTCATCTGGGCGAACGACCGACCGTCGCCGTCGTCGGGGATGAACACCGAGTCGTAGCCGAAGCCGCGATCACCCAGTTCGATCGAGGCGATCACGCCTCTGCACACACCTTCGACTGCGACCTCCCGACCATCCGGCCACACGACCATCACCGAGGACACGAAGCTGGCGCCGCGATCGGCGCGATCCCCCAGCTCGGCGAGCAGCTTGACGCGGTTGTCGGCATACGTGGCGTCCTCACCGGCGAAGCGGGCTGCGTACACCCCGGGAGCCCCGTCCAGAGCGTCGACGAACAACCCGGTGTCGTCACTGACCGCCGGCAACCCTGTGGCCGCGCAGATCGCGGAGGCTTTCAACCGGGCGTTGCCGATCAACGTGTCGGCGTCTTCGACCACCTCGGGAACATCAGCGGGTCGAGGCACGAGCTGCACGACGCCGTCGAGGATGGCCGCGATCTCCAACACCTTGTCGGGATTGGCCGACGCACAGACCAGTTGCAGCGCCGCCATCGTCACCGACCGAGCGGGCGCGCCGGCGGCGGAACGGACACCATCTCGGCCTGCAGGGCCATGATCTCCGACAACCCGCCCGAGGCCAGCTCCAGCAACATGTCGAGCTCGCTTCTCGAGAAAGCGGCACCCTCGGCCGTGCCCTGCACCTCGACGAACAACGGCTCCCCACCGTCCTTGCCCAGCATCACCACGTTCATGTCGACCTCGGCGGTCGAATCCTCGACGTACGGCAGATCGAGCATCGGGAGACCGCCAACGATGCCGACGCTGATCGCCGCGCAGTACGAGTGCAGCGGATGCGACCTGATCGCCTTGTTCTGCACCAGTCGCGCCAAGGCGTCGTGCAATGCGAGGTAGCCGCCGCAGATGCTGGCGGTGCGCGTGCCGCCGTCGGCCTGCAACACGTCGCAATCCACCACCACCTGGCGCTCGCCCAGCAGTTGCATGTCGCAGGCGGCCCGCAACGAGCGACCGATCAGGCGTTGGATCTCGACGGTGCGACCACTCTGCTTGCCCTTGGCAGCTTCGCGATCAATGCGCTCCGGTGACGCCCCTGGCAGCATCGAGTACTCGGCGGTGACCCAGCCCTTGCCGGTGTTCTTCATCCAACGCGGCACGCTCTCGTCGATCGACGCGGTGCACAGCACCCGCGTCTTTCCGAACGTGACCAGCACGCTGCCGGCGGCCATCTCGGTGTAGTCGCGCTCGAATGCGATGGGGCGCAGTTCATCAGCGGCGCGGCCGTCGAAGCGGGTCATTGGGGTACTCCTTGTGTCGTGGGCAGAACGGTGGTCATTCGGGGGGCTGCCAGTGGTCAGCCGCACCGAGCTCGGGGCCGAGCAAGCGACCACCCAGATCGGCGAACCAGGAGATGTCGCCACTCGAGAAGAAGTGATGCGTGGCAGGATCGTCGACGTCGTCGGCGCGCAGCAGGTCGAGTCTCTGCAGCACCGCACGCGTGGCGAACGCGGTCTCGTCGGCGCTGGAGACCAGGGTGACGTCGGGGCCCATGACCTCGCCGATCACCCGTGCCAGATACGGGTAGTGCGTGCAACCGAGCAACAGCGCGTCGACGCCTGCCGCCTTGACCGGCGCCAGCAACCGCTCGGCCAGGATGGTGACCTCGTCGCCGGTCGTCTGACCTCGCTCCACGAACTCGACGAATCCGGGGCACGCTGCGCCGGTGAGGTGCACGTCGGCGCCGGTCGCGGCGACGGCCCGCTCGTACGCACCGGACCCGATCGCGCCGACCGTTCCGATCACCCCGACGCGCCCGGAACGGCTGGCCGTCACCAACGCCCGCGCGCCGGGTTCGACGACGTCGACGACCAGCACCGGCAACTCACCCTGCAGCACGTCGAGCGCCGCTGCCGAGGCGGTGTTGCACGCGACCACGACCGCCTTCACGTCGTGTTGCTTCACCAGGCTCCATGCCAACTGCCGGGCGAACTCGCGCACTTCGTCCTGCGGGCGCGGGCCGTATGGATACCGACCGGTGTCGCCGATGTACACCAAGTTTTCCCCCGGGAGCAGGTCGATCACCGCGCGGGCAACGGTGAGCCCGCCGAACCCACTGTCGAACATCCCGATTGGTCGGTCCTTGTCGGCACACATATCGATGGGCCAGGTTACGGCGACACCGAGGTTCTACGCTCGACCACCACATGCTGACCGCAACCGTCCTGGCGCTCGTGGCCGCGGTCCTCCATGCCGCGTGGAACTTCTCGGTCAAACAATCGATCAGCGACCGCTTCATCGCGCTGTGGGGGCAGTTCTTCTTCACCGGTGTGCTGGCGGCCGTCGTGCTGATCATCGGCGGAGGCATTCCGGCTCGCGGCCTCACCTGGGCGGCGATCTCCGGCCTGGCCCACATCCCCTACACCGTGTTCCTGGCCAAGGCCTACAACGTCGGCGACTTCTCGCGGGCCTACCCCATCGCCCGCGGCGGGGGCGCTCTGTTGGCCGGTCTCGGCGGCATTGCGTTGTTGGGCGACAGCTTCACCCCGGTGGGAGTCGCCGGCATGGTGGTCGTGGCCCTCGGCCTCGTTGCCCTCGCCGGTCGTGGCGCGTCGGCGCAGGTGCTCGTGGCCTTGGGTGTGGCGATGGCGATCGGCATCTACTCGGTCGCCGACGCCAAAGGCATCCGCAGCATCGACACGCCGCTCTATGCGGCCGCGTCGTTCGTATGCGTCACCACCACGACCAGCACGTTCGCGCTGGCAACAGGCCATCGTGCGGCGATGGTCGCGGCGATGCGGATCTACTGGCGCCGATTCCTCGTCATGGGCATCGCCTCCGGTGTCACCTATGCCCTCGTGCAGATTGCGTTCCAACGAGCGCCGGTCGGCTATGTCACATGCCTACGGGAATCGAGCGTGGTGATCGCGGCCTTCGTCGGCGCCCGCTACTTGGGCGAAGGCCAGGCAATCAGACGCACCGCCGCGGCATGCGTCGTCGTCGTCGGCCTGTTGCTGCTCGTGCTCGGCCGCTGATCAGCCGAACTAGGTGACGCTGATGAGACGGGCCGTGGTGACCCACCGGAACCGCACGGAGTGCGGCGGCGTGCATGCGACCAGTTGCACCGTCGCCAGCCCTGAGGTCAGCCCGATGTTGTTGATCGTGTTGAAGCTCGGGGCCGTCACGTCTTGGCGCACGACCATGTAGTTGTACGAATGGCCGTCGTCGCCGATCAGGTTGACGATGCCACCGAGGGGGACGAGGTTGATGTTCAGGAACGGGGCACCGTGCGTGGTGCGGTGCCCGAACAGCACGACGTTGCCGGGCGTGGCCAACTGCGCGGCGCCGTTCCACGTAGCGGCGATGCCGAGGTTGGCCACCGCATCGAGGTTGGAGCCGGTGCCGACCGGGAGGGACATGCCGATCGAGCCGGTGTCGACTTCATGCGCCGTCGACGGACCGTAGTCGGGGTTGGTCGGCGGCGGTAGCACTGCGGCTGTCGGCGCGCCGAGGTACCAGCCGTTGAGATCGGCGATGAGGTGCAGACCGTTCTGCGTGAACAGGCTGATCCCGCGGCTGCTGGCGCGGACGATCGCGTGGTTGGCGATCGTCTGATCCCACGTGTCGACGTTGAGGTTCGACGCTTGGGGCCGCGAGACGCCCGACGGGAAGGCCGTGACGAAGCCACCGATCATCGACTCGGTCCCGGTGATGTTGATGGCGGCGGCGGAGACCTGACCGGCCGGACCGTAGATGGGGAACTCGAGGGTGCTGCCGCCCCAAATCGGCATGACCGTGGAGTTGCGTGAGTCGAGCAATCGCGTCGGATCGACCGGCAGGAACA
>JAYVOI010000336.1:0-7499 GCA_043758005.1 Ilumatobacteraceae bacterium | reverse complement strand
CCGACGGATGGGCCGTCGTCGAGCCGTACCGGTGGAGCACGACGCAACTGGTCGCCCACCTGTTGGAGGTCGACCTCTACTTCGGTCGCCAACTCGGCCTGTGGGAGCACGAGATCGACCCGGCACTGGAAGACGACCACCTCGGCCTCACCGAGGCCGCCGTTCGCGCCGCAGTGCGGGCCGACTTCGCCGAGACCGTGGCCAAGTGGCTCGAGGTGTCGGCATCACTCCGCATCCACATCACATCGCTCGACGACGAACAACTGCGCCGGCGGATCAAGTTCCACATGCTCGACGCCCGCATCTCCAGCCTGCTGGTCGTGCGGGTGTTCGAGGTGTGGACCCACATCGAAGACCTCTCGCGATCGCTGCGACGCGACCCACCCCCGCTCGATGCGGCCAGGTTGCACCTGATGACCCGCACGGCCGTGAGGGCCATCCCGCTCGGCATGCTCCTCGGGAGCATCGACGGAGGCGATCGCACCGCTCGGATCGTGTTGACGGGGCGAGGCGGGGGCGTGTGGAACCAGGCACTGCAGGTCGGCGCCGAAGCGGGTGAACCGTCGGTGACCATCGTTGCGGATGCGCTCGAGTTCTGCCGACTCGCCGCGCAACGGATCCCACCGGCCGAGCTCGTCGCCGAGATCGAGGGACCGTTGGATCTCGCACTGACCGTGTTGCGCGGCGCGTCAGTCTTCGCTGCCTGAGACCTGCAACAAGAGCTGATGCGGCGGCGGCGCGGCGCCGACGAGGTGCAAGACCTGCACGGCGCGCGTCATCGCCACGTACAACAGCCGCGCACCGAGGGCCGACCCGTCGAAGATCTGGTGGGCGTTGACGACGATCACGCCGTCGAACTCGAGTCCCTTCACGGCCTCGGCGGTGAACACCGGCACATCACCGTGGGCCAGATCATGCACATGGTCGACCATTCGCAGATCGTGTGCTGCCAGCGATTCGCCGATCGCCGCATGCAGGGCCATCGGCGCGACCACGCCGGTGTTGTGATGTCGATGCCGCACGGCGATGACCTCGGTGGCGAGCGCCTCGAACAGCGCCGCTTGCTCGACCAGACGCACGACCGGGGCCGAGCCCTCGAGCCGAACGCTGCGGCTCGGTTCGCTCGAGACGTCGGTGAAGGGCAGCAGCCGATTCGCCGCGTCGAGGATCGGGCCCGGGACGCGGTAGCCGATCGTCAGCACGGCGACCTCGGCCGCGGTCGCCCGGATGTGGCCGAGTGCTTGGCCCCAATCCTGCTGGCCGGCGGGAGTCGTGGACTGGGCGAGATCACCCAAGATCGTCATCGACCCCTGTGGGCTGCGGCGACCGATCACGCGCAACGAGACCGCCGAGTGGTCCTGTGCCTCGTCGACGACCACATGGCCGAACGTGAACGGGGTGCCGTTGAGCATCGAGTTGGCCTCGTCGACCAGGAACTGGTCGGCGACCGTCCACTTCCGGCGCTTACCGGATGGTCCCGGCAGCATCTTGTCGACCATCCGAATCGGCTGCTGCATCGGCCAGGCCTTGGCCACCGCGGCGCGCAGTTCGGGTGAGCGTTCCCACACATCGTCGCGATCCGTGCGGCGCAACAACTCGTTCTGCACCAGACCCTTCAGCCCGTCGCGACGCCGGTTCACCGGTGTCACGCCGTCGAGGGCGTGGTCGACCCATCCGGAGAACTCCTCGGCGGTGACGGTCAGCGTGCGCGCCCCGACCGGCAGCCGCAGTTCCTCGGTCGGGCGAACGACGTGGCCGACGCTGGCAACAGCGAGCTGGTCGAGCATCTCCGGCGCGCCCTTCCAGCGTCGCGTGGGGTCATCGTCGATGGCGGTGATCTCGACCTTGGGAACACAGATGTCGAGTGCCGTGCGCTGCTGCACGAGGCGCTCGCCGAGTGAGGGCAACACGTTGGCGATGTAGTCGAGGAACACGGTGTTCGGCCCGACGACCAACACGCCGTTGCGCGACAGCCGGCGACGATGCTCGAACAGCAAGAACGCGGCACGGTGCAAACCGACGGCGGTCTTGCCGGTGCCCGGGCCGCCTTGCACCACCAGGCACTGATCGAGTGGCGCGCGGATGACCACGTCTTGCTCGGCCTGAATCGTGGCGACGATCTCGCGCATCGCGCCCGTGCGCGCCGCGCCGATCTCGGCGAGCACCGGGTCGGGCACGCCGGTCGCGGTCACGGAGTCGGGGTCGTCGAGTTGCTCATCGAGGTATGCCGACAGATCACCCTCGACCATCGTGAACCGTCGCCGGTGGCTGAGGCCGAGCGGGTCGACACCGGTCGCCCGGTAGAACGGCGCGGCGATGGGTGCCCGCCAGTCGACGACAACGGGATCGTGGGCATCGTCTTCGATGTGTCGCCGGCCGATGTACCAACGGTCCTTGTGCTCGTCGGTGATGCGACCGAAGAAGTCGCCGGCGCCGGGGCTGTGGAGATCTTCCAGCGCCTCCGCGACCGTCACCTCGACGTACTCCGCCGTGATGTTGTCGGCCGATGCCGCGGGGTCGACGGCCCGGAAGCGTTGGATCATCGAATCACGGCACCGACGGGCGAACGAGAGGTGGTGTCGTTCCACTGCAAGTTCGGGAAACAGGTCGGCATCCACGGGGTCGCAAACTCTAGCTGACCCCGCATGTGCGACTCATTCGCCGCCGCCCATCGGGGCTCGAGGGTGAGCTACTACGCTGCTGGGTCATGGAGAACGAAGACGTCGTTGATGAGTCCGTTGACGAGGCGGCGATCGAAGAGGAGCTGCTGATCGAGGAGATCTCGATCGACGGCATGTGCGGCGTGTACTGAACTTGTCGCTGCTCGAGACGCCCCTGCAACTCGACCCGCAGGTCGCGTTGCGGCCAGAGCCGTTCGGCGCGCTCGCCTATCACTACGGCACCCGACGCCTCGTGTTCCTGAAGGATCCCGACGTCGTCGCCGTGGCCAGGGCCCTCGATGCGCACGCCTCACTGTCGGCTGCGCTGCGCGCCTGCAACGTCGCCGAATCGCGTTGGCCAGCATTCGCCAAGGCGTTCGCCTCCCTCAACGAATCGGAGATCGTCCGTGAGCGCCCACTCGCTGGTTGAGCAACTCAAGCACGGGCTGGACGCACCAATCTGCCTCACGTGGGAGCTGACGTACGCGTGCAACCTGCAGTGCGTGCACTGCCTCTCCTCGAGCGGCCAGCGCGACCCTCGTGAGCTGACCACTGCGGAAGCCAAGCGTGTGCTCGACGAGCTCCGCGATCTGCAGGTCTTCTACATCAACATCGGTGGTGGCGAACCGATGGTGCGCCGCGACTTCTTCGAGCTCGTCGAGTACGCGATCGGCAACGGCATCGGCGTGAAGTTCTCGACCAACGGCACGTACATCGACACCGCCAACGCTCACCGGTTGGCAGCGATGGACTACCTCGACGTGCAGATCAGCATCGACGGTGCCGACGCAGCGATCAACGATGCGTTGCGAGGCACCGGCTCGTACGCAACAGCGCGCAGGGCGATGGACAACCTCGCTGCCGCCGATTTCGGTCCCTTCAAGATCAGCGTCGTCGTCACCCGACACAACGTCGATCAGCTCGACGACTTCAAGGCGCTGGCGGACGCGTATGGCGCACAACTGCGCGTCACCCGCCTGCGTCCCAGTGGGCGCGGTGCCGATACGTGGCACGACCTGCATCCGACGAACGCGCAGCAACGGCAGATCTACGAATGGCTGCTGGCGAAGGGCGAGACGGTGCTGACCGGCGACTCGTTCTTTCACCTCAACGCCCTTGGCGCGCCCCTGCCTGGGCTGAACATGTGCGGGGCCGGACGGGTCGTCTGCCTGATCGACCCGATCGGCGACGTGTACGCCTGCCCGTTCGTGATCCACGATCAGTTCAAGGCCGGTTCCGTGCGCGACACCGGCGGGTTCGCCCGGGTCTGGAAGCACAGCGACCTGTTCCTCGAGTTGCGCCAGCCACAATCGGCCGGCGCGTGCGCCAGTTGCGGGAGCTACGACGCGTGCCAGGGTGGCTGCATGGCCGCCAAGTTCTTCACCGGGCTGCCGCTCGATGGACCCGACCCCGAATGCGTCAACGGTGAGGCCGATGTGGCGCTGGGCGCCGTGCACGTCGAACTGACCCCGCGGCCGTCGATGGACCACTCTCGCCGCAGGGCCCTCACGCTGACATCGTGACAGTGGAGTGTTTCGGGGCACCACGTACGCGCGCCAAACACTCCACTCGAAACGGGCTGCCGTAAGGTTGGCGGATCACCGCTGCACTCGCGCTCGTTCCCGTCGCCTACCTGCTCGGCACGTTCCCGAGCGCGGTGATGGTCGCCGGAACGCGAGGTGTCGACATCTTGACGCAGGGCTCGGGAAACCCCGGTGCATCCAACGTCGCCCGAGTGCTCGGCAGCCGGTGGGGTGCGCTGGTCTTCTTGCTCGATGCACTCAAGGGAGCGATCCCGGCGTTGGCCGGGCTGGCGGTCGACAGCCGGCCGGGTGCGTACGTGCTGGTGTCAGCGGCCGTGTTGGGCCACATGTTTCCGGCGACTCGCCGATTCCGGGGCGGCAAGGGTGTCGCCACGATGGGAGGCGCGATGTTCGTGCTGCACCCATTGACCTCGCTGGTCCTGCTGGCGGTGTGGCTGATCGTTCGAACGACCACCGGCAAAGCCTCGCTGGCATCGTTGGCGATCACCATCGGGCTGCCGATCGGGCTGACGGTCACCGACGCGCCGGGATGGGAGATCGTCTACGTCGTGGCCCTGTGCCTGCTGGTGTTGGCCCGCCACGTCGACAACATCAAACGGCTGCTGGCGCGGCGCGAGCTGTCGGCACACAACCCATGACTGCCAGACTGGCGTCGTCATGCTGCTGTTGAACCCGCTGTCGCTCGGCCCGCGCCAGGCGGCAAATCGGGTGATGTTCGGCCCGCACGTCACGAACCTCGGCGACGATGAACGCCGCTTCACCGCGCGGCACACCGCGTACTACGTCAGGCGAGCCGCAGGAGGTTGCGGTGTCATCGTGACCGAAGGCGCCAGCGTGCACGACAGCGATTGGCCGTACGAGCGGGCGCCGCTGGCCCAGGCCTGCGGGCCAGGCTGGCGCGCAATTGCCGATGCCTGCCACGAGCACGACACCCTCGTCATTGCCTCGCTCGACCACGCCGGCGGCCAGGGCAGTAGCGCCTACAACCAGCGGCCGCTGTGGGCTCCGTCGCGAGTCCCGGAGGTCAACAGTCGCGAGACGCCGAAGTGGATGGAGGCCGCCGACATCGAGGCGGTGATCGCCGGGTTTGCGGCCGGCGCGGCGATTGCGGTGGAAGCCGGGTGCGACGGTGTCGAGATCAACGCCGGGCAACACAGCTTGGTGCGACAGTTCCTGTCGGGTCTGACGAACCAGCGCGACGACGCCTGGGGCCAGGACCGCTTGCACTTCGCTCGCCGTGTCATCGAGGCCGTGCGACCGCACGCACCACTGCTCGGGCTGCGCCTGAGCTGCGACGAACTGGCGCCGTGGGCCGGGATCACGCCGGAGATGGCGCCACAGATCGCGGCCACGCTCGTCGCTGCCGGCATCGACTACCTCGTGGTCGTACGCGGGTCGATCTACTCCGCGGAACAGACCCGGCCGGACTTCCACCAGGTGACCGGCTTCAACATCGACGTGTGCCGTGCGGTCAAGGCTGCGATTCCCTCGACACCGGTCTTCCTCCAGGGATCGGTGGTCGATTTTGGTCAAGCAGAGTGGGCTGTCGGAGACGGCGTCTGCGACGCCGTGGAGATGACCAGAGCCCAGATCGCCGACCCTGATCTGATGGCCAAGCTCGTGGCCGAGCGCTCCGAGACGATCCGGCCGTGCATTCGCTGCAACCAGATGTGCCAGGTCCGCGACGTGCGCAACCCGATCGTCAGTTGTGTCGGCGAGCCGTCGGCAGGACGCGAGACCGAGGACCCCGACTGGTACGTGCCGACGACGATGCCGCGCGATGTCGTGGTGATCGGTGGTGGTGTCGCCGGGTTGGAGACTGCGCGCGTCAGCGCGATCCGCGGGCATCGTGTGTCCGTCAACGAGATACGGGATCGCGTCGGCGGGCTGGCTGCGGTCGCCGGGCCCGGTGCGGCGCTGGCCGCATGGCTGGAGGCCGAGTGTCGACGCCTCGGCGTCGAGATCACCACGGGCGCCCGATCAATACCCGGTGGCGACGTGATCATCCAATGCACCGGGGCGTGGCGAGGGCGCAGGGAGTACCAGGTCGACGATCCGCAGATGGTCTTCGACATCGTCGAGGTGCGCCGAGGATTCGAGTTGCCCGGAGGCAAGATCGCACTGTTCGATCCGATCGGCGGGCCCATCGCCGTGGCCCTGGCCGAGGAGCTCGGCGATCGGGCGATCCTGATCACGCAGGATCACATCGCCGGGAACGAACTGTCGCGCACCGGCGACCTGGCACCGGCCAATGTCCGCCTTGCCCAGCGCGGTGTCACCATCGAGCGGCGAACGCTGCTGCGCACCGTGCTGACCGGGCGGGTCGAGGTCGAGGATCGGTTCACCGGCCAACGTCGCCGGATCGCCTGCGCAGCGCTGGTCGATTGCGGATTTCGCCTGCCGACCGACGCGATTGCCGGAGTGGATCTCCTGGCCGGTGATTGCGTCGCACCGCGCACGATCTACGAAGCGGTGCTCGAGGGCCGGAGGGCGGCGTTGGCCACCGACGCGCAATTCGGCGTGTGAACACACCGGTCGTTCGCCAGACTGGGTCGCATGGGGGACGCTGTACTCGAGGCGCGTGGTCTGCGCAAGACCTTCAAGCGCGTCGAAGCCGTTCGTAGCGTCGACGTGGTCGTCGAACGCGGTGAGCGCGTCGGGCTGCTCGGACCGAACGGAGCCGGCAAGACGACCACGCTGCTGATGCTGCTCGGGGCCATCACGCCCGACGGTGGCACCATCCGCATCGACGGCTTCACGCTGCCCCGCCAACGATCGAAGGCGATGACCAAGGTCGGCTTCGCCGCCGGCTACCTGCCGATGCCGGATCGCCTCAAGGTCCGTGAAGCGCTCGGCGTGTTCGCCGGGTGGTACGGGCTTCGTCGTCCGCAGGCCGCGGTCGACGTTGCGCTGGAACGCTTCGGCATCACCGAGCTCGCCGACCGGCTATCGAGCCGGCTGTCGAGCGGACAACGAACGCTGGTCGGCATCGTCAAGGCAACCCTGCACGAGCCGAGCCTGCTGGTGCTCGACGAGCCGACCGCCTCGCTCGACCCCGACATCGCCTTCCGAGTGCGCACGGCACTGCTGAGCTACTGCGAATCGACCGGCGCCGCCCTGCTGGTCACCAGCCACGACATGCGCGAGGTCGAGATGCTGACCGAGCGGGTGATGTTCCTGGCCCGCGGTGAAGTGGTGGCCAACGACACAGCGGCGATCGTGGCGAGAACGTACGGCCACGACAACCTCGAAGACGTCTTCTTGTCGCTGGCCGAGAGGCACCGGCGATGAGCCT
>JAYVOI010000335.1:0-3214 GCA_043758005.1 Ilumatobacteraceae bacterium | reverse complement strand
CACATCGGTATCGGCGACATCGGCGGCCGGAGCGGGCCTGGTGAACAGCTTGCGGATGTGGTGGATCAGTCGAGGTCGCATCGCACCAGGTCTTCCAGCGACTCGCGACGCATCACGGCTCGCGCGGTTCCATCGCCGACGAAGACCACCGGGGGTCGCGTCAGCATGTTGTAGTTGCTGGCCATGCTGCGTCCGTAGGCACCCGTGACGGGCGTGGCAAGAACATCACCGACCGCGGTGTGCTGCGGAAGGAGTGCGTCGAAGATCAACACATCACCGCTCTCGCAGTGCTTGCCGACGAGGCGGGCTTGCATCGTGCGGGGCGCAGCGACCTCGCCCGGGAGGAACGCCTCGTAGCCGCTGCCGTAGAGCACCGGCCGAGGGTTGTCGCTCATCCCGCCGTCGACGGCGACGTACGTCCGCACGTCGGGGATCTGCTTGATGGTGCCGACCGTGTACACGGTGATTGCCGCATCGGCGACGATCGCCCGGCCCGGCTCGACGCTGACATGGCTGCGAACCCCGAGGGCGCCGCAGGCGTCGAGCAACACGTTGCCCCACTGAGTGATCGACGGCGCTTCCTCACCCTCCACGTAGGCGACGCCGAGACCGCCACCGAGCACGAGCTCGGGCAGGTCGAGCGGCACGGCGAAGCCGGCCATCACCTCGGCGGCCTTGGCGAAGTTCGAGGCGGCGAACACGTTCGAGCCGATGTGGCAATGCACGCCGGCGAGATGCACGCTGGCCGATCGGCGCATGCGATCAACGGCGCGCTGGGCGTCGCCGTTGCCGAGGTTGAACCCGAACTTGGAGTCGTCCTGCCCGGTGGCGATGAACTCGTGGGTGTGGGCATGGACGCCGGGCGTGATGCGGGCCAGCACGGTCGGCACGGGCAGCCCGTCGCTGTGCAGGGCGTCGAGGCGATCGAGCTCGTCGAAGCTGTCGACCACGATGTGGCGCACCCCGTTGGTGATGGCCATGCGCAACTCGTCGATGCTCTTGTTGTTGCCATGGAAGGTGAGCGCACCGGCCGGCACACCGGCTGCCATGGCGATGTACATCTCGCCGCCACTGGCGACGTCGAGCAGCATGCCCTCGTCGTACGCCAGGCGAGCCATCGCCTTGCAGAGGAAGGCCTTGGTCGCATACACGGCCCGGCCGGGACCGAACGCGGCGACCGCCTCTCGGCACCTCGCCCGCAGGTGCGCCTCGTCGTAGATGAACACCGGCGTGCCGAACTCGGCGACGACGTCGAGCACGCGGCAGCCACCGATCGACAACGAACCGTCGGGCAGGACCTCGGCAGTATCGGGCAACAGCGACAAGGGAATCGCCGTCACATGCGCTCCGGAGCCTCGATACCGAGCATGTCGAGACCCTTGGCGAGCACGCGCGACGTCTGTTCGCACAACCGCAACCGGAACGCCCTCGTTTGCGCGTCCGCCTTCAACACGGGGCACGCCTCGTAGAACGAGGTGAAGCTCTGCGCCAGATCGAACAGGTACGTGCACAACCGGTGCGGGCTGTACTTCTCGAGGGTGTCGTGCACCGCTGCGTCGAAGTGCAGGAGTTGCAAGATCAGTTCACGCTCCTCGGGAACCAGAGTCGGCTCGTCGCCATCTGCGGCGATGCCGGGTGCGGCTTCGGCTTTGCGCAGGATGGAGCGGATGCGGGCGTGCGCGTACTGGAGGTACGGCGCGGTGTTGCCCTCGAACGCCAGCATGCGATCCCAGTCGAAGACGTAGTCCTTGATGCGGTCCGTCGACAGGTCCGCGTACTTCAGCGCGCCGATGCCGACCATCCGGCCGATGTCGATCTGCTCGTCGCCGGGAAGGTCGGGGTTCTTCTCCTGAACTGACGCTGTGGCGCGCACGACGGCCTCGTCGACCACGTCGACGAATCGCGCCGGCTCGCCTTCGCGGCTCTTCAACATCTTGCGGTCGGTGCCCAGTACGTTCCCGAAGGCGACGTGGACTGCTCGGGCGGGCGGGCGCAGCCAACCGGCCGTCGCCGCGACGTCGAACACCATCGCCAGGTGTTGCGACTGCGGCGCGCCCACGACGTAGAGCAACAACGTGGCCTTGACCCGCTCGACACGATCGAGCACGCAGGCGAGATCGCTGGTGCCGTAGTTGAATCCCCCGCCGCGCTTCTGCACGATCAGCGGCAACGGCTCGCCCTCGCGATTGGTGTAGCCCGGCGGGAACACGACGTCGGCGCCGTCACTCTGTTGCAGCAAGCCGGCGGTGCGGAGGCGCTGGACGACCTCGGGCAGCAGATCGTTGTACATGCTCTCGCCGGCCAGATCGTCGTCGGTCAGCAGCACGCCGAGCTTGCGGTACAGCCGGTTGAAGTACTGCATGCTGAGATCGACGAGCAGCTTCCACAGCCGCATCGTCTCGGGATCGCCACCCTGCAACATCACGACCCGCTTGCGGGCGCGCGCCTGGAACGCCTCGCCGGAATCGAACTTGGCCCGGGCTTGCTTGTAGAAGCCGTCGAGGTCACCCACGCTGAGCCCGGCCGCGGCCTCGGTCTCACCGATGTCGAGCAAGTGCTCGATGGTCATTCCGAACGGTGTGCCCCAGTCGCCGACGTGGTTCTCGCGGATCACGGTGTGGCCGACGAGCTCGAGCATGCGCACGAGGGCGTCGCCGATCACGGTGGTGCGCAGATGCCCGATGTGCATCTCCTTGGCGATGTTGGGTGCCGAGTAGTCGACGACGACGCGCTCCGGAGTTGCGGCAAGGCGCACGCCGAGGCGCTCGTCGCCTTCCAGCGCAGCGAGCTGCTCCTTCAGGAACCCTTCGTCGAACGTGACGTTGATGAAGCCGGGGCCGGCGACCTCGACGGTGGCCTTGCCGGTGAGATCTGCGGCCGCGACGACATCGTCGGCAACGTCGCGCGGCTTGCGACCGAGTTGCTTGGCGAGGGCGAGGGCCCCATTGGCCTGCGCGTCGGCGCGATCACTGAGTCGAACGACCGGATCGACCACGGTGTCACCGCCCGCGACCGTGGCAAACGCTGGTGCCAGCAGGTCGGCGACGATGACGAGGGGATCAGCCATGAACGTCCGATCGTACCCGTGACATCCCTGTGATCGAGTGTGGAAAACCTGGGCCTATTCGAGCGAATCGGGCAGCCCCGCAAGGCGACGTAGTCAAAAGGGGCTGCCCAGGTCACCGGAGCCCGCCGCGACGTCGGGAGTCTGGCG
>JAYVOI010000334.1:0-7564 GCA_043758005.1 Ilumatobacteraceae bacterium | reverse complement strand
CGACACCGACTGACAGCCCTGCGCCGTGTTCATCCTCGGCGCACCGCGACGGGCCACCACGATCGCCGAACCGCCAACAATCGACACCACCCATCCGATCTGGCTGTGTAACGGTTGATGGTCCAGGAACCGATCGCGAATCGCCTCCGCCAGTTGCTGGCGCTGCACATCCCACCCGAGCCGCCAGGGGCTACAGGTCTCGGTTGCGGCGGCGGCCGCAGTCGCGACCATGTGCGGAAGCGACAGTCGACAGCCCCCACGTGTCGGCCTGCCGGCCACCCGACACCCGGCTCGGCCAACAGCGCCCTGATCTGCGGTAGTCGGCCCCTCGCCACACTACAGGCCTGCGATCGGGGGATCGGCGACAGCACTCCGCGTCGAAGACGCCAGCGAGCATGGCGAGGCCCCTCGCCACCCGCTGAAATCCGAGAGCCGACAGTCGCGGTCGTCCCCATCGACACAGGCCAGCACGTGCGCGCGCTTTGGTGGGCCTTCCCGAGGAACGTCCGCGCTACATCGCGCCGGTTCCCGAGTGTCTCTCGACCGTGCCACCGTTGAACATTCCCAAGCGCAGATCAGGCAGTTATGTGCGCCAGGCCGGCACGCGGAGAGATCGACAATGGCGCCGAAGATCCGGCCTTCGGTGCGGTCGCTCGATTCGCTGCCACTGCTCAGACCGGTCGAACTTCGGCAAGCCGCCTGACTGCGTACTCGTCGTCCCAGCAGACGGCGGCTTCCCATGCGGCCGACGCTTGCGCGGCGATGTCGTGCGCGCCTTCGTCGAGACCGGCGGCGTTGTGGGGCAGCACCAGGTCGAGGTCGGCGACGTCGACATGCGACTCGTCCCAATCGATCAGCGCGACCCGATTCGCGGTCATGCGAACGTTGCCAGGGTTGGGGTCGCCGTGGACGACGCATGTCTGACGTCCGAGAAGCCGCGCCCACGCTGCCCGGCATCGAACAACGCCCTCAGGCGGTATCGCGCCAAGGTCGATCCTCGTCCCGGTCTCGGCGTGCAGGAGGTCGCTCGACGATCGCCAGCCTGGGCGCTGCGGCCAACCCTGGGTCAACCGATGCAGCCGACGGAGCGTGTCGGCCACACGACACCAGTCGGCCTCCGTCTCGGGCGGCCCGCCCTCCACGTAGGTCATCACCACCAGACCGTCGGCGAACAGCCTGCCGTCCGTCGTCGGGATCGGCACGGGCGCGGTCGGACCCTCACGGTCGAGGTGTTGGAGGAGCTCGGTCTCCCACGCGAGATCAGCGTCGCTCCTTGCACTGAGACGACCGACGGCGAGGTGCCCGTTGACGCGCACACTCCACACGTCGTTGGCGACTCCGCCAGCGAGCGGTTCGATGCGAGCGACGTCATCACCCCACTGCCCGAGTGCCTCCGATCCCACCGGCCACGTCTTCGCAGAGTCCGAACATCGCTCGCGTACGGGGTACACCACCATTGGTTCCGTCCTGTCGCACGCGAATACAGCGGCGACGTCGGCGGTCATTCTGCGATGAAGGCCGACGTGGAGGAGGTCGAGGTGGTCGTCGCTCATAGCGAACGCGCGACGCTGCGCGTTGGCGAAGTGTTCGTGAAGATCGATAGCGTACCGACGTGGAGGTCGACGCGATAGCGATGGCGCCGGTGCCGACTCCGGAGATCCTGTGGCGAAAGCCGTGCTCGTGCTCGCCGCTCTCCCAAGGACGGCGCTCGGCCGCCTCGGCGAGCCGTCTCTCGCGTCGTCGGCGGCGTGGGCTGCGGCGGGTGCCACCGTCCGGACCTTGCACGACGCGCCGCTGCCCCATAGCCCGGTCGGAGCATCGAGGAGTTGGCATCGCGGCTCGCCGACGAGTGCGAGTGGCTCGTCACCAACGACGTCCTTCCCGCCGACGTGGTCACGCGCAACCGCCGGCTCGCCGAGACGGCGCTCCGGCCATGGACACCGGTGTTCATCCACGGCGACCTGCAAATCGCCCACGTCTTCGTCAACGGTGAGGAGGTCACCGGCGTCATCGACTGGTCCGATCAGACGCAGAACAGCAGCGCGGGCTGACTGGTCAGGTCGACCAGCCGCCGGAGAAGGAGAAGAACTGTCCGGTCTGGAATCGGCTGCGGCCGTCGAGCAGAACGGCGGTGAACTCGGCCAGCTCGTCCAGTGTGCCCAGACGGCGCATCGGCACCTGGGCTTCGATCGCGGCTCTGCGGTCGGGATCGGTGTCAGCGCCGGTCGCTCGGAGGAAGCCGGGAAAGTCCATGTAGTTGGTGCCGATGGCGTTCACCGTCACGCCGTCGGGCGCGTGCTCCAGGCCGACGGCACGTACGAGCGCGTTGGCTCCGGCGCGGGTTGCCGCATAGAGCGACACCATCGGCTCGGGTCGCGCGCCGGTCGCGCTAGTGAAGACGACGACCTGCCCGGAGCTCTGTGCGACCATCGCAGGGATCACCGCTCGCAGACCGTGAAAGACCATGTCCAGGTTGGCCCGCTTGACCGCGTCCCACTCGTCGTCGCTCGCCTCGAGGAACCGGCCCACCACGATCCGCCCGGTCACCAGGCAGGCGGCATCGAGCCGCCCGAAGGTGTCGAGCGCGGTCCGCACGAGGTGCTGGTTCCCGGCGGCCGCGTGGAGACCGCCCGCGCCGGCCAGGGACCCGTCGGCTGCGGAGCCGACCGCGATCACCACGGCACCTTCGCCGGTGAGCTCATCGACCAGCTCCGTTGATGGCTCGTGGAGGACCAACCGGTGCCCGCTGCGGGCCAGCAGCCGGGCGAGCGGCGGTCCGACGTAGCCGGACGCGAATGTGATCAGGGCGACGGGACTGTCGGGCATGTTTCGGATTATGCACCAGGCGTGGCGGTCCTGCTCAGCTCCCGCGGTGGTACGGGCCGATCTCCACGACGCCGACGTTGCCGCCCGTGGATGTCGTCACCTCGAAGCGGAAGACGCGGCCGGTGACATTGACGGCCGACCAATGGCGAGCGGCCGGTGTGCCCGCCGGGAACGGGCCGAGTGGTGCGCCGCCGTCGGCCGACACCGTGAACGTCTGCGTGATGGCCGAGCCGTCGGCCATCGAGCGGGTGACGAACTCGACGGTGTCGACCGAGACCGGCCTGGCGACGTCGATCACGATGCAGGCGCCGTTGCCGTCCCCTTGACTCGACCACTCGGAGTGCAGGTCACCGTCAAACGCGCGCTCGGGCGCGAACGCAGACGAGAACGCGGAGCTCGCGTCGATGACTTTCGCGCCGGTCGCCACGTTCTCGCCTGGCGGCGCCGTGCCCGTGGGAGTCGGTTGATCGATGTTCTACGACCGCGTCGCGCACACCGACCTTCTGAGCGCGCTCTTCCCGGCGTGTAAACAAGAAGCATTCCGCCAATGTCACGACGTAGTGGATCGAGGTGTTCGGCGGCCCCGCCGACTACACCGAGCGCCTCGGTGGCGATGAACGAATGCTCAACCACCATCGCGCGCTCGCCATCACCGCCCAGCAGCGGTTCCGGTTCGCGTCACTGATGAGCTTGGCGACTGACGATGCCAAACTTCCCGACGACCCCAAGTTCCGTGCCGCGTTCGTCGGCTACATCGAATGGGAACGCTGCTCGCTGTCAACAACTCCCAGACCGGATCCGACGTGATCGAACACGCACCTGTGCCGCGATGGCTAGGGAGTCGCTCCGCCGTATCGACGCTACATGCGGGCCGTCGGAACCCGTTCATTCAATCCCGGGTTCGGGGATGGTCGAGAGCGGAACCACCGATACCGCGTTGGGTATCGAGCGGTCAGTGTCGCTTCACGCCCCCGTACTTCATGCGGGTATCGCTCATCGACGCCGACCGCGCCTGGTCGTCGCGCACGGCGGCGTCGACCACTTCGCCGACGAACAGTGTGTGGGTACCCAAGTCGTGCCGATGTCGGACCTCGCAGTCGAGGTAGGCGATCGCCTCGTCGAACACGGGCGCACCGGACACGCCCTCGCTGACCCGCCGCCCGTTCAGCGCCAGTTCTTCAAACATCGCCGGCTTGGAGAACTTCACGAACACGCGGGTGTCGTCGGCCGACCACAGGTTGACTGTGAACGACCCGCCGTCGCGGATGAGCCGGTGGGTGACGGCGGTATTGTCGACGCTGACACCGATGAGCACCGGGTCCATCGAGAGTTGTGTGATCCAGCTGGCGGTCATCGCGTTCCATTCGTCACCCGCCCGTGACCCCACCAGGGCGAGGGCATTGGGGATCTTCCAGGTGACCTTGTTGACCTGTTCGTCGTCGAGCGTCATCACCCGATGCTACGGCGCGCAGTCCTCGTCTCGCCGACGCCAACGGCCGCGACGCTGTGACCAGCCATCCACGAGCCGCTCAGGCCCACCGTTCCAGCCATCCGGGGTCAGTCAGTGAGTCGTGCATCGAGTGGTCTGACACGGCCCCACAACGGCGCGCGGCCAACCCGATCTACCGGCGGGAAGACACCGCGCTGCGGCCCGGAGTTGCTCCCATCAATGTTCCGACCGCAACTACCGACCGCCACCGGCAGTACCCGCGAGGTCTGCGGCGAACACGCCCGTTCATGCCCGGCGTCCCAGGTCGTTGCGGACTGGATGGGCCACGAGGTGGGCAACCGTGGCGGCGGCCTCAGGTGCCCCGCCGGCTCCACTGTTGCCAGGCGGTGACGGTGGCGGAGGCCATGTCGCGGTGCTGAAGCGCGATCGACTTGGCTGCCGGGTCGTCGAGCCGACCGGCGATGGCGTGCGCACCGAATTGGTTGCCGCGGAAGTACAGGGCCAGATCCTCGGGCTGGAAGAACCCGCTGAGATCGGTGGGCACCGCCGCTGTCGGCGTCCACGCCGATGGATCGACCGGCGCGAGCCCGAGCGGTTCGAGCGCGGCCCACAGGTCGTCGTCGTTGGTGCGATCCGCGAAATCGCGCCCGCGGTAGCGGTAGACCTCGGTGCCGTCAGGCGCGAACGCGATCATGGCGGGCAGCGCGATCCCGCCCCGTTCCTTCGGGTCGAACAGGCCGAGCGGCTGTAAGAAGTCGACACCGCCGGGGTCAGCGACCATGCGGGTGTGGGTGAGGCTCCACCGGAGCGCCATGCCCGCTTGCCGGGCCTCGTCGTCGACGCTGATGGCGACCAATTCGGCGCCGGCGGCATGGAGGCGGGAGTAGTTCGTTGCCAGCCGCACGAGCTGACCGCAGCAGTACGGTCACCAGTCGCCGCGGTACAGCATGGCGACGAGGCCACCCTCGGTACGGCGTAGATCGAGGAGCTCACGCACGGACACATCCTTGGGGTCGATCCTGAACCCCATGGTGCCACACCTCGACCGACGCCTCCGCGTTCTCGACGCGGGCCAGGATCGTCCGTTGCGGGATCGTTCAACTCGGCCGGGGAAGCCGATAGGCGGGCTGATGCATCAGCGCACGAGGCCACATGGCGAGGTCACCGGGCTGGTGTGCGCCGCGCTGCCCGGCGCGACGACAGCCGTCGCGGTGTTCGGGCCGAGCCGACACGTCGTGTGGACTTCACCGATGGCTCTGTTCGTCATCGTGACGATCGCCGCGACGCTGTGTCTTCGCGGCGGCCGCGGTGATCGCGGCCGGTCACCGGCGCGAACTGGCGGAGGACGGTCTGCTCGGTACGGGACTGCTCGTCATGTCGGTCCTGGCTTTCGTGCACGGCGTGACCGCCCGGGCGTGCCGTACGGACCGAACCAGGCGGTCGCCCTCACCCGTTCGGTGCGTGGACACCGCGTCACTGGCGTGCCTCGTGCTCGGCGTGGACCGTATCGACCACCGGCGCAGCCACAACCCTGCTGGTGCAGCCCCAGATCACGATCGTCCCGACCGGCACACCAGCGTAGATCGTGGCCACGGTCGCGGCCCAGATGGCGATCACCACGAACCCGCGCAGATCCGAAGAGTCCTGGCGACAGGCCCGCTCGTGATCGCCGAGCGATCCGCGCCCGGGGCGTGGCCGTCGGCGGGCCGCGCGCGACCCAGGAGCGCTGCGTGGCCGGGTGTCCCGATTCCGGTGTTTGCCGGACTGGGCCAACGCAGATCGCCGGTCGAGTCCGGCGTGAGCGGTGGTGTCGTCGAATGTCCAACCCGGTGGCGCGTGATGACCGTCGTCGGCTTTCGAGCGCCCGGCTCGGCCGCTCGTCAGCGCGTCGCGAGCCGGTCTTGGTCAACCCGCCGATCGAGCGCGTCGCGAACGGCGTGCCGCCGAGCCCAAAGCGAGGTCTCGGGATCAGGGCCGTGGTCTCGCCGCCATCTAACTAAGCGTGCTCGCTCGAAGTCCGGCGAGCAGCGCGCACGCGATCTGGAGTCAGTGAGCCCACTCCCTGCCCGATATCGACGCTCAGAATCCCGCGGCTCGGCCCGGGACGCCCACCCGAGAACGGCCCGAGCGCCGTGCGGCGGTTCGCTCGTCGGTTGCGAGCGCGAGGTCACGAGCCGCGCGCGATGGGGCCGGTCTGCCTCAGGGCGCGCGCCGGTAGTGCATGGCGACCGCACCGCTGCAGAGCGGCTTCGCCGAGACCAACTCGAGTCGTCGCGTGTTGGGCAGCCCGCTCTGGTAGAGCGTCGGGCCACGGCCCACGATCCGGGGGTGGACGAGAAACTTGTACTCGTCGATCAGATCCAGCCGGTCGAGCTCGGTGGCGAGCGTGCCGCTCCCGAGGAGCACGCCCGCCGGGGTCGCGTCCTTGAGCTCTTGTACGCCCGTGCGCAGGTCGCCGGCGATGTGGTGGCTGTTGCTCCATGGGAAGTCCGTTCGCGTTGACGACACCACGTACTTCGCCTTGGCCTCGAGCTTGACCGCCCATTCGCGCATCGCTGGTGGCGCCTCCTCGTCGCCGCGAGCGACGGCCGGCCAGTAGCTCTCCATCATCTCGTAGGTGACCCGGCCCCACAGCATCGCTCCGCCCTCGTCCATGAGGCGGGTGAACAAGGCGTGCGTCTCGTCGTCGGCGACTCCCTCTTGGTGGTCAACACAGCCGTCCAGAGTGACGTTGATGCTGAAGGTCAAGAGCCCCATGCGGCGAGTCTAAGGATCGCGAATCTCGAGCGCGCCGCTACCCCCGGTGCGCGAACCTCACCAGAGGGCCGCCAAACCCGCACCCACGCGATACGGCAACCGATAGCCCGCTTGCGTGCACCCTTGGGCCCGAGCGGTATCGGCCCTGGCAGAGCGCGCGGTATCAGCGGCATGGGGCGTGCTCCGACCGCGGACGGCGGGCGTGTACCGCACCCGACACGGGGCTCAGCTCAGCGCTCAGCTGGCGGTGCCGGCTGATCGAGCCAGCGGTCGAGGTAGGCAAGCGTGTCAGCCGGAGAGTTGTGGTCAACCCACTTCTTGCGGTAGCCGTCACGGCCGTGAAGTTGCTGGACGGCGCTCGCACCGTCAACAAGCGCTCGCACGAACGACTCCAGCGTGGGTCGGGCGTAGAACACGATGCGTCCTTGGTCCTCGGGTTGGTGACCCCACGGCTGATCGAACCAGAGCACGCGCACGTTAACGTTGTCGCCGTCGCAGTGGAGCAACCAGCGATACTCACCGGGCTCTTCG
>JAYVOI010000333.1:0-3231 GCA_043758005.1 Ilumatobacteraceae bacterium | reverse complement strand
GTGGCCAGGCAAAAACCTTCCAACGCCCGCGCTCGTCGAGCACGACCAGGCCGTAGATCAGCACCACCACGGCCACCGCAGCCAGGCTGTAGCCGATCCCGAACAAGTCGTCTCCGGCGTCCCATGCTGCAATCGCGAGCAGTGAGACCGTGCCGAACACGACGGCGGGCGTGGCTCGCCGCAATGCCGCGGCGCCGGACCACCAATCGCCGTGGTCGCGGCGCAACAGGGCCAAGGCTGCGCCGAGCAACAGGGCGTCGGGCCGTCCGATGAACAAGGCTGCCGGGCCGACCACGTGCGACATGCGCAGCGCGCTGATCAACACCGCAGCAGCGACGAAGATCACCGCGAGCGAGGTGCCTCGGTGGCGCGGCCGCAGGAACAAGGTCAACAGCGCCGGCCAGACCAGATAGAACTGCTCCTCCAGAGCCAGCGACCAGGTGTGCCCCAGCAGGGTGCCGGGCACGTGTGCCCACCAGGTGAGGTTGCGGGTGTACGACGCCGCGGCAACGATCTCTCGAAGCGCGTTGTGGCGGGTGTCGGGCGCGGCCACCAGCAACGCCCACGCGGCAACGAACGCCAGCAGCCCGAAGAGCGCGGGCAACAGGCGAAGGGCGCGCCGGATGTAGAAGCGCCCGATCGACACGCGCCCGCGGCTGTCCATCTCCTCGACCAGCAACGTGGTGATGAGGAAGCCGCTGAGCACGAAGAACATGTCGACGCCGATCGACCCGGCGGGCACCAGGCGAGGGTGGGTGTGCACACCGGCAACGAGCAGGACCGCAAGCGCGCGAAGGCCATCGAGGCTCGGTCGGTATCCCAACGGACGGTCTGCGGGCGGCAAAGCGGTCTCGGATGTAGGCACTGATGGGCGAGGTTAGCGAGGGTGAATACACTCGGCCCTCATGCCACTGCTGCCAGATCGCGCTCGCGTTGTCGTGATCGGCGGGGGAGTGATCGGCTGCTCGGTGGCCTACCACCTCGCCCACATGGGATGCAGCGATGTCGTCGTGCTGGAGCGCGACAAGCTGACGTCGGGCACGACGTGGCATGCCGCCGGCCTGATGGTCACGTTCGGGTCGCTGTCGGAGACCTCGACGGAGATGCGCAAGTACACCAGCGATCTCTACTCCCGGTTGGAAGCCGAGACCGGTCAGTCGACCGGGTTCAACCCCGTCGGATTCATCGAACTGGCCACCGAGCCCGACCGGCTCGAGGAGTACCGCCGGGTCAGCGAGTTCAACCGCTACTGCGGTGTCGACGTGCACGAGATCTCCGCCAAGGAAGTCGGCGACCTGTTCCCTCTGGCGAAGACCGACGACGTGCTCGCCGGGTTCTATGTGAAAGAGGACGGCCGCGCCAACCCGGTCGACGTGACGATGGCGCTGGCCAAGGGAGCGCGTCAGCAGGGTGCGACGATCGTCGAGGGTGTCTCGGTGATCGACGTCCTCCGGCGAGACGGCGTGGTCACCGGGGTGCGCACCGACCACGGCGACATCGAGGCCGAGGTCGTCGTGAATTGCGCCGGGATGTGGGCCCGCCAGCTCGGCGAGGTGGCCGGGATCAACATCCCCCTACAAGCCGCCGAGCACTACTACCTGATCACCGAGCCGATCGACGGTCTGTCGAAGACATGGCCGGTGATCGAAGACCCCGCCAACTACGGCTACTACCGGGAGGAAGGCGGCGGGTTGATGATCGGGCTGTTCGAGGCGGTGTGCGCACCCTGGAACGTCGGCGGCATCCCGAACGACTTCTCGTTCGGCGTCATCCAGCCCGACTGGGACCGCATGGGTCCGTACGTCGAGCGGGCGATGGGACGCGTGCCGATCTCCCTGGAGACCGGGGTCCGTCTGTTCTTCTGCGGACCGGAGAGCTTCACGCCCGACCTGTTGCCGGTCGTCGGCGAAGCACCGGAGCTGCGGAACTACTTCGTCGCCGCTGGCATGAACTCGGTCGGCATCCTCACCGGCGGTGGGATGGGTCGGATGCTGGCGCACTGGATCTTGACCGGGAACCCGGATGTCGATGTCACCGGCTTCAACATCGACCGCCTGCACCGGTACCAATCGAACCCGGAGTACCGCGCAACTCGGACCGTCGAGTCACTCGGGATGGTGTACCAGTGCCATTACCCGGGCAAGTCGATGACCACGGCGAGAAACGCGAAGGTGTCGCCGATCCATCAGCGGTTGCAGGAGCAACGGGCGTACTTCAAGGACGTCAGTGGCTGGGAAGGCGCTGATTGGTACGCGCCAGAAGGCGTCGAACCGAAGGTCGATCGGCTGTCGTGGGGCCGGCAGAACTGGTTCGACTTCTGGCGTGCCGAGCACGAGGCGGCGCGCAAGGACGTGATCGTGATGGACATGTCGTTCATGTCGAAGTTCCTCGTGCAGGGCCACGATGCCGGCCGGTTGCTGAACCAGCTCTCGGCAAACAACGTCGATGGCGATCCTGGTGTGATCACGTACACGCAGTGGTTGAACGAGTCGGGCACGATCGACGCCGACCTCACCGTGACGAAACTCGACGAGGATCGGTACTGGGTGGTTGCCACCGACACGGCGCATCGTCACGTCGAGACCGGCATGCGACGCCACTTCGGCGATCAACACGCGATGGTGACCGATGTGACCGCCGGATACGCGCAGCTCAACGTGCAAGGCCCTCGCTCGCGCGAGTTGCTGCAATCGATCACTTCGGCGGACCTGTCGAACGCCGCCTTCGCGTTCCGCACGGCTCGGTACATCGACATCGGTTTCGCACATCTGCTGTGTGTGCGCATTACCTATCTCGGCGAGCTGGGGTACGAGTTGTACGTGTCGGCCGAGCAGGCGGTGCACGTCTACGACCGAATCGTCGCGGCGGGCGAGGCGTTCGGCCTCCGACACGCCGGGCTGAAAGCCCTGGGCAGTCTTCGCATGGAGAAGGGCTACCGCGACTACGGGCACGACATCGACAACACCGACTCCGTGCTCGAAGCGGGGCTCGGCTTCGCCGTGGACTCGAAGAAGCCCGGCGGGTTCATCGGTCGCGATGCCGTGCTCGCGAAGAAAGCCGCGGGCCCCCTCACGCGCCGCATCGTGCAAGTCCTCGTGAAGGATCCGAAGCCCATGCTCTTTCACGCCGAGGTGGTAAGGCGAAACGGCAAACCGATGGGCTACGTCCGCGCCGCGTCGTACGGCTTCACGGTGGGAGGCGCCGTCGGCCTCATGATGGTGGAGGCGGGCG
>JAYVOI010000332.1:0-3237 GCA_043758005.1 Ilumatobacteraceae bacterium | reverse complement strand
CCTCGATGCCGGGCGAGGCGTACTTGCCACCCGACCAATCGGTCATCATGAAGTACTGACCGTTGCGCAGCTCCTTGTGGCGGAACATCAGGATCGACGTGCCCTTCACGCTGTAGCCGTACTTGTGCGTGTCGGCCGAGATCGTCGTGACACCGGGGATGCGGAAGTCGAACACCGGGATGTCGAATCCGAGCGCCTCGCCGAACGGCAGGAGGAACCCGCCGAGGCAGCCGTCGACGTGCAGTCCGACGCCGCGGTCGAGGGCGAGCGCTGAGAGCTGATCGATCGGGTCGATCGTGCCGTATCCGTAGTTGCACGCCGACCCGACGATCGCGGCCGTGTTGTCGTCGATCAGCGCGGCCATCGCGTCGACGTCGACCTGCGCGGTATCGGGGTGGATCGGCACGTGGCGCATCTCCATCCCCAAGAGGTGGCACGCCTTGTCGAAGGCCGGGTGTGCCGTCTCGGGCTTGACGATGTTGGCCCTCGCGATGCCGTTGCTCGTGGCTTGCTCGCGGTAGGCCAGCATCGCATGGAGGATGCTGCCGCTGCCGCCGCTCGTCAGCATGCCGCACGGGTCGCCCTCGGTGGCCGCGGACGCGTGCATGAGATCGAGGCCCATGGCGATGACCTCGCCCTCGAAGCGCGTCGCGCTGGGGCACACGTCTCGCTGCATCGCGTTCATGTGGCTGTACATCGAGTAGGCCTCGCCCATGAACTCGTAGTGGCCGTGGTCGCCGCAATAGAACGAGCCGGAGGCTTTGCCCGTCTCCCACTTGGCGTCCTCCTGCTCGGCCATCTCGCGGAGCTCGTTGAGGATCGACGAGCGGTCACGGCCCTCGGACGGGAGGCCACGCATCACTGGGTATTGATCGGCGTATGGGTAGAAGCTCATCGGTTTCCTCGATCTGGTTTCATGAGTGGAGGCGGGAGACAGGTTCGGCGAGCGCAGCGTGCAGGTCACGGAAGACACCGAGCCGGTCCTCCCACAGTGCACGAGTCGACGGGTCGGGCTCGTATCGGGCACGCACTGGCACGAGCCCGGCGAGGTCGTCGATGGTCATCTGACCGGTCGAGACGAAGGCCATCAGCCCGGCGCCCCTGGCGTTGGCATGGCGCGGGTTCTCGAGTTGGTCGATCGGCCTGCCGACGACGTCGGCGATGATCGTCGCCCAGACGTCGGAGAGTGCGGCGCCGCCGACGAACCGCATCTTCTCGAAGGGCACACCGAGTGCGCTCTCGACCTCGTCGGCGAGCCAGCGCAACTGCATCGAGACACCCTCGAGCATCGCCCGGGCCATGTCGGCTCGAGTCGTGCCGAGCGAGATGCCGAGGAACGCGCCGCGGTGCCGGCGATCGAGCGCGGGCGACATCGCACCGAACACCCACGGGAGGAACATGACACCGCGCGATCCGGGAGACGAGGTGCCGGCCAGCTGGAGGGCCTCGTCGAAGATCGCATCGGGCGGCCCGTCGGCGAGATCGCATCCCATCGCCAGGTTGAGCGCAGCCTCGACCAACTTGCCGCCGAGGCCGGCCTCGGCGACGACGTAGTACCGGTCCTCGAGCGAACTGGGCATCGTGACGATGTACCTGTCGTTGTCGACATGCCGCACCGGATGGTGCACGGTCAGCACGCCGGTAGTGCCGACCATGATCGTCGCCTGGCCAGGCCCGAGTGCACCGGAGCCGAACGCGGCGGCGATGCTGTCGTTCGACCCGGTGACGACTTCGACATCGCGGTGCACGCCGAGGTCGTCGGCGACATCGGGTCGGATCGTCGCCAGCACCATCAGCGAACGCGTCAGTTCCGGTAGCCGATCAGCGTCGACCCCGGCGCGCTCGATGAGCTCCGCTGACCACGTCGTCGCACCGAGCACGCGGTTGTCGGTGAGCGCCAGCGGCATCGCCGAGTTCGCCGTCGCAGCGATGCGGCCGGTGAAGCGTGCGTTGAGGTAGTCCATCGGCTCGAGGTACGCCGCGGTGCGGCGGTGGATGTCGCGTTGCTGCTGGAACCACAGGATGTGCGACAGCGAGGTGCTCGGCCCGAAGCCGTGGATCTCCTCCCAGCGCGCGCGGACGGCTGCACCATCGCCGTCTGCCGTGAGTGCAGCGGTCAGCGGCGTGCCTCGGCCGTCGAACCACATGTGCAGCGGCGCGACGGGGAGACCGGCGGTGTCGACCGGAACGATCGACGACCACTGGCTCGTGACGCAGATCGACCGGACAGAAGCGGTCGCGTCAGCGCCCGCGGCGGCGAGCGCCTGCTTGCACGCCGACAGCGTGGCGAGCCACATCACCTCGGGGTCCTGCTCGGCCAACCCGCCTGCGCCGAAGGTCGTCGGCACGCGCATGAGACCAGAACCGAGCACGGCCCCGTCCAGTGCGATTACCGATGCCTTGCACGCTGTGCTGCCGAGATCGATGGCCAGCGCGTTCACGTCACGGCGTACCGTTCGAGATAGGCCACGACGGCGGTGACCGTTTCGGCGACGATCTCCCGGTCACCTGCTGGGTCGATGTGAAACGCAAGATCGAGCCCTTTGTCGATGATGCCGATCACCAGGTGCAGCGCCAGGTCGGGGTCGACGCCGACGAGTTCGAGTCCCTGCCGGCGCAACCGCTCGTACGCTCCGCCGACGCTGGCCAGGTCGTGTTCGCGGTTGACCTCGATCATCGCTGCGCTCTGGAACCGCGAGAACCACAGCACCCGAAAACCAGGCTCTACCTGGTAGAAGTCGAACAACGCCTCGACCACCGCGCCCAGCGCGTCGCGCCAGTCGTCGGTCGGCATGGCTTCATGCACGGCTTCGGCGATGGGCGTGACCTTGTCGAGGCTGCGGGCGACGATGGCGTCGAAGATCGATTCGCGATTGGGGAAGAAGTCGTACAGCCAGCCGATGGAGACACCCGCTGCTTTGGCGATCATCCCGGTGGTGACGGCGTCGGGCCCGACCTCGTCGATCAGTCGCGCCGCGGTGTCGAGCACGTGGGCGACGCGTCGTTGACTCCGGGCCTGCAGCGGCAAGCGTCGCGGCTGAGTGCGCGACGGCTCGGTGAGGGTCAGCATCGATTGCATTGTGGCGACCCCCTCGATTGTCGAAGCTGGGCATTGAACCCGAGCGAGATTCGGGTTATTCTGCCACGAAATTGGGGGGAGCGGCAGACGCCGCGCTGAACAGGGGGTCTGACGTTGCATCGACACATTCGAGCTCGGAAGTGGACGAAGGTTGTCTC
>JAYVOI010000331.1:0-7600 GCA_043758005.1 Ilumatobacteraceae bacterium | reverse complement strand
TCGCCGAACGTTTGAGCCTGGCGGGAGAGCCAGCGCTCGATCTAACGGCGGCGAGCGCGGAAGACCGCTAGCAGCTCGTCGCGCACACCGGGCTCGGGCGGCTCGATCGTCTCCACGCTCTCCAGCCGTGCCAACGCGGCCTGCGTGGTTCGCATCTGCTCGACGTAGGCGATGCAGCCCGCGCAGGTGGCCACGTGCAGCTCGAGCTCGCTGCGCGTCGGCTCGGGCAACTCACCCTCGAGCCAGTCGGTGACGAGCTCGACCAGCATCTTGCAGTCGAAGGGATCGTGGATCATCGGTTCCGCCTATGCATCGAGGTACTGCTCCAGTGCCGCGCGCACGCGTGACCGCGCCCGATGCAGCAGCACACGCTGGTTCGCCTCCGTCACGTCCAGCAGGTCACAGACCTCCGCCGCGCTGAACTGCGACAGGTCGCGCATCACGATCACGTCGCGCTGCGCTGGCGGAAGGTCGGCGATCACCGCGTCGATGATCTCCCGCGCCTCGCCTGCCAGCAATCGCTCCTCGGCATCGCCATCCCACCGCTGCGGGGGCGTTGCCCAGTGACCGGCCCACAGTGCGTCGGATCCCCTGAACCGCTCGGTCGGCACCGAGGGCGTGGAGTCATCGTTGGCCAGCGCCGACATCGGTGTCGTGCGGCGCTCGCGCTCGCCGCGAGCCCGGGCGCGATAGATCAGGATCCTGTAGAACCAGGTCTTCACGGTCGACCGTCCCTCGAAGCGATCGATGCCTTCGATCACGCCGATCCATGTGTCTTGCACGACTTCCTCGGCGACGGCCCTGCTCGGTGTGTAGCGCATGGCGACCCTCACGAGGGACCCGTGGTACTTGTCGACCATCTCGGCGAAGACGGCCTCGCTGCCCGCGCGCAGCCCGGCGATGATGCGCTGATCATCAGCTGTTGCTCCGACGAGGGTCCCGGGATCGGTCACTGGCGGGCGAACTTAGCCGCAGCAGCGAGCGGGCTCGAAGCACCTCGGCCACCGACCATGCCTGGAACGGGCATCCGGTCGCTCGGTGCGGCGCCGCACCGTCGGCCGTCTCCGAGATCGAACCGAGACCGAACTCCGCGAGATGTGCCTCCAAGCCGTCGAGGAGCCCCTCCGGGGTGCGACCGGATTGCCGACACGCTTCGAGGTACGGGCCGATCAGCCAGGGCCACACGGTGCCCTGGTGATACGCCGAGTCGCGGGCCACCGCGTCGCCGCGATGTTCTGGCCGGTATCGGGCGTCCGCGGGATCGAGTGAGCGCAGGCCGAGTGGGGTCAGCAACGGCGCAACAGCGTCGACAACCCGGGCGATGGCGTCCGATGACAGCGGACCATCCGGCACGGCGGCGGCGATGAGTTGGTTGGGGCGCAGCGTGGCGTCGTCGCCCTGCGGACCATCGACGACGTCGTGAAGCGAGCCGTTGTCGGTCACGAACCGCGCGGCGAATGAGGTGCGGGCCCGGTCGGCCAGTGTGCGCCAGGGCTGGCCATCGCCGCCGGCCTTGGTCGCGATGTCGGCCAGCCGGGTCAGGGAGCTGATCCACAGGGCGTTGATCTCGACGGTCTTTCCCTGCCGGGGCGTGACCGCGACTCCCTCGACGCGAGCGTCCATCCAGGTCAACGCCAACCCATCGGCCCCCTGCGCGACCAGGCCATCGACGGGATCGACATGGATCCCGAAGCGGGTGCCGGCAACGTGGTGGTCGATGATCGATGCAACCGTCGGCAGCAACTGCTCCGTCGCGTGCTCGTCGCCGGTGACCTCGATGTGGCGCGCGACCGCATGCAGGAACCACATCGTCGCGTCGGCTGTGTTGTACTCGGGCGTGCCGCCGACGTCGGCAGTGTTGGCCAGCATCCCTTCCGAGACCGTGGCCGCGGCCCGCAGCAACAGTTGGCGGCCCTCGTCGTGGCGACCCGTACACAAGAACAAGCCCTCGTACGACGTGAACGTGTCTCTCGACCAATCGCCGAACCACGGATAGCCGGCGACAACGGTCGGGCCGGCGACGACGAACTGATCGGCGGCATGGGCGAGCAGACAGTCGATCGGCGTCTCGGCCGACGCCGTTCGGCACACCGCTCGGTTCCGGGCACGCGCCGCGGCGACGATCGCTGTTGCTGTGGGCACATCGCTTCCGGCCCAAGCCTCCACCTCGGCCACGGTGCCCGGAGTCATCTCGACCGAGAACGTTCCGGCATGACAGAGATCCTCGCTCGCGGCGAGGCCTCGGGCCGCCTCCTCACGTTGGTACGAACCGGGCCACCATTCGGCCGCGTGTCGGTATCCAGGGCCCCGTACGCGGTAGGCGTTGTCGAACACGAAGCCATCGGTGGTCGCGGCGACCGGTGGGTCGTCGGCGGCGGTGCGTTCGCCGTGCACGTCGCGCCACGTGGCCACCGCTGCCAGTTCGAGTCGCACCGGTCGGTCGGCGTTGAGCAACCGATGCACGATGCCGACCGCCGGGCTTCCATGCGTCATGGCAACCTCGGCCTGCAGCACGATCTCGTCGACCTGCCACGTCCATGTCGGTACGCCCTCGACCAATTCGAAGCTGTTCAAGTAGCGATGACCCTGCGGGACGACGACGCCCGACGCCCACTCCCGCGTCGCCAACTCGATGCGCCGATCGCCCACGATCAGCACGGGATCGAGTGCAGCCAGACCCAGGTGCCGGCCGATCGGCGATTCGGTCGCGACGACGAGCAAGCCGTGGTACCGACGCGTGCGCAGGCCCCCGACCGTTCCCATGGCAAACCCACCGAGGCCGTCGGTCACCAGCCACTCGCGCGTCGATGCGTCGTCGAGCGATCCACAGACCTGGGTTCCGAACCGGATGTCCATGCCCATGCAGTGTGGCGACAATCCAACTTGTGACAACCCGCGAAACAATCTGACAACACCCGCGACCTTGCCGCGGGTTGTAACGACATGGCAGTGGGCAAGACTGCACCCGACATGAACGATGCAGAACACACCCGGCTCGCTGATCCCGAGTGGAAGCGATGGGGACCGTACGTCTCGGAACGAGCGTGGGGAACAGTGCGCGAGGACTACAGCGAGCACGGCACCGCCTGGGACTCGTTTCCTCACGATCACGCCCGCTCACGCGCGTATCGGTGGAACGAGGACGGGCTGGCCGGCATCTGTGACGACGGCCAGTCGTTGTGCCTGGCCTTTGCGTTCTGGAACGGGCGCGACCCGATCCTGAAAGAGCGGATCTTTGGGCTCACCGGGCCACAGGGCAACCACGGCGAGGACGCCAAGGAGTATTGGTTCTACGAGGACTGCACGCCAACGCATTCATGGATGCGCTGGCGGTACTTCTACCCCCAAGCCGAGTTTCCGTACATGCAACTGGTCGAGGAGAACGCACGCCGCGGATCCGATCAACCGGAGTTCGAACTGCTCGACACCGGCATCTTCGACGACGATCGCTACTGGGACATCGTGGTCGACTACGCCAAGGCCGCGCCCGATGACATCGTCGTGCGAGTCACGTTGCGCAACGCCGGCCCGGAGGCCGCCACGCTGCATGTGTTGCCGACGTTGTGGTTCCGCAACACGTGGTCGTGGGGCCTCGACGACCGCAAGCCGAGCATCGAGGCGGCGGGCCCCGCACTGGTCGCCCGGCATCACTCGGACCCGTCGATGCGGTTGACCGGCGACGGCTCGCCACAGTTGCTGTTCTGCGACAACGAGTCGAACGCCCGCCGGTTGTGGGGCGACGATGGTGCCCCATTCCCCAAGGATGCGATCAACGATCACGTCGTCGACGGTCGCGATTCCACCAACACCGCGCAGATCGGCACCAAAGCCGCACTCTGGTACCAGGTCGAGGTGGCCGCCGGAGCGAGCGAGGAGATCACCCTCCGGTTGCACCGCGAGGGCACCACGCCTGCACCGGCAACTGCCGCCGTGCTGACCGCGCGTCACGACGATGCAGACGAGTTCTACGCCGCGCTGACCCCGCCGGCGACCACCGCGGACGAGGCCATGATCATGCGCCAAGCACTCAGCGGCATGCTCTGGTCCAAGCAGTTCTACCACTACGACGTTGCCCGCTGGCTCGACGGCGATCCCGGTCAGCCGGCACCTCCAGCGGCTCGCCGTAACGGCCGCAACTCGGCGTGGCGGCACCTCAACAACCACGACGTGATCTCGATGCCCGACAAGTGGGAGTACCCGTGGTACGCGGCATGGGACCTCGCATTTCACACGGTCGCCCTGGCCCACGTCGACCCGTCGTTCGCCAAGGAGCAGCTGATCCTGCTGTGTCGCGAGTGGTACATGCACCCGAACGGCCAGCTACCCGCCTATGAGTGGGCGTTCGGCGACGTCAACCCTCCCGTGCATGCGTGGGCGACACTGCGCGTCTTCGAGATCGACGGCGGCCACGACTACGAGTTCCTCGAGCGCATGCTGCACAAGCTGCTGCTCAACTTCACCTGGTGGGTCAACCGCAAGGATGCCGACGGCAACAACGTGTTCGCCGGTGGCTTCCTCGGCCTCGACAACATCGGCCCGATCGACCGCTCGGCGCCACTGCCGATCGAGGGCTCGCTCGAGCAGTCAGACGGCACGTCGTGGATGGCGATGTACTGCCTCGATCTGTTGGAGATGTCGCTGACGCTCGCCCGCCACGACCGGACGTACGAGGACCTCGCCACGAAGTTCTTCGAGCACTTCGCGTTGATCGCCGAGGCGATGTACAGCCGCGGTCTGTGGGACGAGGAAGACGGCTTCTACTACGACGTGTTGGCCACCCCGAATGGTGATCGGATCCCGTTGAAGCTGCGGTCGATGGTCGGCCTGCTCCCCCTGGCGGCCACCACCACGGTCGGCCGGGAGACGCTCGACAACCTGACCGGCTTCACGGCGCGCACCGATTGGTTCATGAAGAACCGCCCCGACTACAGCGACCTGTTCCACATGCACGAGCGCGACGGTGGCGAAGGACGGTTGCTGTCGATCGTGTCGCCCGACCGACTGCGGCGTGTGCTGCGCTGGCTGCTCGACGAGACCGAGTTCCTCTCGCCGCACGGCGTGCGCGCCCTGTCGGCGGCGCACCGCGAGCACCCCTTCTCGGTCGATCTCGGTGGCATGACGTACACCGTCGAGTACTCACCTGGCGAGTCGACCACCGGCCTGTTCGGCGGCAACTCGAACTGGCGCGGTCCGGTGTGGTTCCCGGTGAACTACATCGTGATCGAGGCGATCCGCCGGTTCGCCCGGTTCTTCGGCGACGACTTCGCTGTCGAGTACCCCACCGGATCGGGCACCGAATTGACGCTCGGCCAGGTCGCCGACCGCCTCGGTCAGCGGTTGATCGACATCTTCGTCCCCGATGCCAATGGCCGCCGACCCGTGTTCGGTGCCGACGAGAAGTTCCAGACCGACCCGGTTTGGAACCGCATGATTCCCTTTCACGAGTACTTCCACGGCGACACCGGTCACGGCATCGGCGCATCGCACCAGACCGGCTGGACCGGGCTGGTCGCCGACCTGATCATCCGCCGCGATCAGTCGCGATAGAACTCCGTCAACCGATCGGCCTCGTGGGTGACCTCGCGGCGTTGCCGTACGGTCAGCGTGACCAACTCGTCGACCTCGACGTGATCCGCTCGCCACGCCCAGGTGGCCGCGACGGAGCCATCGACCAGGACGGTTCCGACCGACTGGGGGATCTTGGTGTGGAAGATCGCCGTGCGGAACTGCTCGGGCAGGATGCCGGATCGACGGCAATGAGCCAGCAACGTCGCATCCCACGTCGGCAGGAATCGAACCGGTGCAGGTGTGGCGGGGTCCGGCAGTTCGCTGCCGGCCAGATCGAACAACACCGTCCCCGTCTCGTCGCGGTACGTCGCCAGTTCCATGGCCGCGACGACCGGTTCGAGGCGGGAGCGAGGTACGCCCGACCACGTGGCCGCGTCGGCCAGGGCGGCCGGGCCGAACGCCCGGAGGTAGCGGGTCAGCAACAGCCGCAGCCCGTCGGTCTCGTCGACCTCGATTCGTGGGATCCAGTGCTCGGCAAGGCCGTAGAGATCGGCGCGGCGACGATCCCATGTCCCCGATGGCGGGACCCGGACCATGTCGGCCCACAGGCCGGCGCCTTCCCAGTACGGCTTGTCGAACCCTGCTGCGTGCATCGCAGCAACGATGTCGCCGCTGCGCAGCGGCCCTCGTGCCAACGCCTCGCGCACCACCTCGGCGAGCTCGTCGTGGTCGATCTCTGGCAGCTTGCGCGACTTGGCGATGCGCAACCACCACTCGCGCCGGCTGGCCCTGATGGCCGCGCAGATCGGCCAGAAGTCACCGGCCGACACCATGTGGATGGTGCTGCGCATCAACGTTCCCTGCACGACCCAGCGGTCATCGAGCGCGCTGGTGAGCGCCCCGCGCTCGAAATCTGCCAGCCGGCTCCACAACCCGACGTATCCCGACGGCGCGTACTGGGTTTGCAATCCGCCGACGTGTTCGAGCGTCGATGTGATGTCGAGATCGGCCCGCGCCAGCAGGTGCTGCCGGTCGAGCACCGCTCGGTTCAGCTGCCTGGTCGACACCGTCGGTTCCGCCCCTTGCATCACCCCGAACAGTACTGGTGCCGTTGACGCCGCCACTTTCATCGTCGTACCTTGATCTTCTCGCCGAGCCACAGGGAGCACGACATGCCAGAGATCACCAAGTACGCCCCCGGTACACCGTCATGGGTCGACCTCGGGACGCCCGACCCGACGGACGCCGGTCGCTTCTACACGGGTTTGTTCGGCTGGACCATCGAGGAGGGTCCGCCGGAGGCTGGCGGCTATCGGATGTGCCTGCTCGACGGCAAGCCCGTCGCCGGGCTCGGGCCGCAGATGAATCACGATATGCCGCCGTTCTGGACGACCTACATCAGCGTCGCCGACGCCGATGAGACGGCCGCCGCAATCACCGAGGACGGCGGGACGGTCGTGGTCGAGCCGTTCGAGGTGTTGGACGCCGGCCGGATGGCTGTCGCCGCTGACCCGGCGGGCGCGGTCTTTGCGATCTGGCAGGCGAGGAAGCACGCCGGCGCCGGTCTCACCAACGATCCCAACACGTGGTGTTGGAACGAGTTGACCACGCGTGAGCCACAGCGGTCGGTCGAGTTCTACGGCGCCGTGTTCGGCTGGAACGCACATCTGCTGTCGATGGCCGGGCCTGGCGACTACACCGAGTTCCAGGTCGGCGATCAGGGTGTCGCCGGCATGATGCCGATGGAAGCTGATTCCTGGTCAGTCGACCTGCCGAACCATTGGCTGGTGTACTTCGCCGTCGACGACTGCGCCGCCGCGGCCGCCAAGGTGGAGGCGCTCGGCGGCAAGGTGACGGTGCCCCCGACCGAGGTTCCGCCGGGGATCTTCGCTGTCGTCAGCGATCCGCAAGGCGCGACGTTCGGCGTGATCACATTCAACCAGTAGCCGGGCGGTCAGGCACGCAACGAGGCCACCGCACCGACGGCCAATGCCGCACACAGCGGCGCGAGCACCCGGCGGTCCATCCGCAGGAACGTCGGCGACACGCTGCCCGGCGAGACCAGTTCGGTCTTGCCGGCGAAACCGAGGGC
>JAYVOI010000330.1:0-7600 GCA_043758005.1 Ilumatobacteraceae bacterium | reverse complement strand
TCGAGGCCGGCGTTCGTCTGATCGACGGCCACGAGTTCGCCACGGCAGCCGCTGGCGATCACGGACCGATGTTCGTCGCTCACACGCATGCCAACTGGGTGCTCAGCGACATCAAACTCGCCGTCGAGGCAGCGACCGGTGACGAGCCGGTAGTGATCCTGCAACGGCTGGGCACGCCGGACGAGCAGATCGTCCACACCACGTGGGCGGAGCTCGATCGCACCGTCGAGGCCGATCATCTCACGTGCATCTACATCCCCCGGCTCGGCGCGCCGGTCGGCGCCGCGTTGGTGGGGTTCCACCAACTGACGCGCACGCTGCGCGAGCAGTGCCCTTGGGACAAGGAGCAGACCCATCAGTCGTTGATCAAGTACCTCCTCGAGGAGACGTATGAGGTCGTCGATGCGCTCGAAGCGCTCGACCCCGACGAGCCGTCCACCGACACGGCATTGATCGAGGAGTTGGGCGACCTGCTGTACCAGATCGAGTTCCACGCCACCATCGCCGAGCAGCAGGGCCGGTTCACGATGGTCGATGTGGTCGAAGGGATCCACGACAAGTTGGTCCGGCGCCATCCACACGTGTTCGGGTCGGTCACGGCCGACGACGCCGAGACGGTGGTTGCCAACTGGGACGCCATCAAGCACGCCGAGAAGAACCGCACGAGTGTGTTCGATGGAATAGCCACATCACAGCCGTCGCTGAGCTACGCGTACCACGTGCAACGCAAGGCGGCGAAGGTCGGCTTCGATTGGCCCGACGTCGGCGGCGCGCTGCCCAAGATCGCCGAGGAGACGGCCGAGCTGCACGAGGCGTTGGCCGGCGGCAACCGCCGGCACATCGACGGCGAGCTCGGCGATCTGCTGTTTGCCGTCGTCAACGTCGCCCGGCATCTCGACATCGAGCCCGAGGCGGCGTTGCGGGCGGCCACGCACAAGTTCCGACGTCGCTTCGAACAGGTCGAGCTGCGGGCCGCCGAACGCGGGATCGCCCTGGTCGACGCTGATCTGGCGACGCTCGACGCCCTGTGGGACGAGGTCAAGCTCGCCGAGTGATCGGCGCGTGAGCTAGCGCATCAACGGTGCGCTGAGGCCATGAACGCAGGCAGCTGGTTCTCCACCGAGCGGTAGCGATCGCGTGAACAGGCCTGGTCGAACGAATGCATTGCACGCCACACGGCGTGCGCCGTCGCCATCATCAACGTCACGTCGATGACGACGAGGATCGCGAACCATGTGGAGTTGTTGAAGCTGGTCTCCGGTAGCACCGTCGTGGCAATCACCCGGTAGCCCAACGAGGCCAACGGGAACCAGATCAACCGGCTGAACTGATCTGCGTCGGCGCCGATTCGTCGGGCCGAGCTGCGCAGCGACAACAGCACGAAACCGTGCCCGACGCACACCCATGCGAAGCCACCAGCGAGCCACCACCCGTTCAGCTCGGGTTTGTAGACAGCGGCTGCGGCAGCCGCAGCCGGACCAACGAGGTAGGCGAGCGGAGGCAGCAGCGGCGACGACGCCAGCGGAGCGACACGATGGCCATTGATCGCCGCCAAGGTCGTCCAGACGACCCATCCGAGATACGCCATCGCGAACGCCGAGACGGCGAACGGCATCAACCAGCGGATCTCGTCGATCGCCGCACGCCAGTTGTCGGCCGTGAGATGCCGGTACGAATTCGACAATGCCACTGCCGCGATCGTGTAGACGACAGCGCTGCCCAGCCAACCGGTCGCAGCGATCACCCGCGTGCCACTGGTCCCCACGAGTGCGGGCCCGGGGTGCGCCGTGTGCTCGTACGCCCGAGTGACGACGGGCATCATCAGCAGTTCGGGCTCATGATGCTCCAACGCCGGAGGCAGGCTGGGCGCGAGTCTCGTGTAGGGGTTCGTGGAGGGGGTAGGGATCGGCTCCACGAACGACGCTGCAGGCACCTGGTCCAGCACCGAGACCAGCGAGACGGCCACGACCGGCGACTCGGCAGGCGGTGGCGCCAACGAGGGGGAGGGCCACGACGGTTGACACTGCTGCGCATCCACGTCCACATCATCGGCAGGTTCGGTCGGAGCTTGAGCGAGTACCCTCGGCGCGATATGAGCGCGATCGTCAGCATCATCGGCCGTGAGATCCTCGACTCGCGCGGCAACCCCACCGTCGAGGTCGGAGTCGAGCTGGAAAGTGGGGCGGTCGGCCGCGCCGCGGTGCCCTCGGGTGCATCCACCGGCGAACACGAAGCGGTCGAGCTGCGCGATGGCGGGTCCCGCTACCTCGGCAAGGGCGTCCGCACCGCTGTCGCCAACGTGAACGGCGAGATCGCCACGGCGTTGAACGGCATCGATTCGCTGGAACAGCGCCTGATCGACACCGAGCTCGGCAACCTGGATGGCACCGACAACAAGGCGCGACTCGGGGCCAACGCCATCCTCGGCACGAGCTTGGCAGTTGCCAAGGCGTCGGCCGCCGAACTCGAACTTCCCTTGTACCGGTACGTGGGCGGCCCCAACGCACACGTCTTGCCCGTCCCGATGATGAACGTGCTCAACGGCGGCGTTCATGCCGACAACTCTGTCGACTTCCAGGAGTTCATGGTCATGCCGGTCGGCGCGCCGAGCTTCGCCGAGGCGTTGCGCTGGGGCACCGAGACGTACCACACGCTGAAGAAGCTCCTCCACGACCGGGGCCTGTCGACCTCAGTCGGCGACGAGGGCGGGTTCGCACCCAACCTGGCCACGAACGAGGACGCAATCAAGCTGCTCGTCGAGGCGATCGAGAAGGCCGGCTACGCAGTCGGCGACGAGATCGCGATCGCGCTCGATCCCGCGGTCAGTGAGCTCTACCGCGATGGGAACTATCACCTGCCCGGTGAAGGCAAAGTGCTGTCTTCGGGCGAGCTGGCCGCATATTGGCATCGTCTCGCCGGCTTGTATCCCATCGTCAGCCTCGAAGACGGCATGGCCGAAGACGATTGGGAGGGTTGGTCGACACTGACGGAGGCGCTCGGCGCCCAGATCCAACTCGTCGGTGACGACCTGTTCGTGACCAACAGCACCCGGCTGCAGATGGGCATCGATCGTAAGGTGGCCAACAGCGTGCTGATCAAGGTCAACCAGATCGGCTCGCTGACCGAGACGCTCGACACGGTCGAGCTCGCCTCGCGTCACGCGTACTCGAGCGTGATGAGCCATCGCAGCGGCGAGACCGAGGATGTCTCGATTGCCGACCTCGCCGTGGCAACCAACTGCGGCCAGATCAAGACCGGGGCACCGGCGCGCAGCGACCGCGTTGCCAAGTACAACCAACTGCTGCGCATCGAACAGGGCCTCGGCGAGGCCGCTGAGTATCGCGGTCGCACGGCGCTCGCGCCGCGCTGAACACGACGCACGAGACCACGAGCCGCCTATTGACCGCGTTCTGGCGGGCGGGCCTGCGAGAATGTCGGGCGTGAGCGACGGACACCGAACCACCTGCATTCAGCGTCCTCGCGACGCGACTCGGGCCCAGTCGTCCGAAGCAGCCGATCCCTCACGATTCGCCGAGTTCACCCGGCCGATCGCCAAGGACAAGCGGCTCGTCAAGGGTCGCGGCAAACGGCTCGTCTTCTCGCTGATCGCGTTGGTGATCGCCGCGGCATTGATCGCTTCGTTGTTCGTGTTGCCGGTCAAGAGTTGGCTGCAGCAACGAGACGATCTGACGCGCAAGCAGAACGAACTGGCGGTGTTGAACAACGCCAACGCCCAACTGGCGGCCGACGTCACCCGGCTGCAGACACCCGACGGCATCAAGGAGGCGGCACGCCAAGAAGTCGGGTACGTCGGCATCGGCGAGCAACGGATCTCGGTGTTGACAACCCCCAACGCTCCCCTGACCCTGCCGACGGGTTGGCCGTACGACACCATCGCCCAGATCATCGCCGTGCGCAACACCCCGGTCGCTGCGGTCGCCCCGGTCACCGCGCCCGCCACGCCCGTCGCTCCGTGACGGCTCCGGGCAGGCGCAGTACTTCGGTCGTTCCTGCCGACGCGGTCTAGTGTCGGCGGCCGGGCGATCTCGCGTTCGGTACAGCACCAAGAGCACTCAAAGCACTCACAGGGGGTCAGCGCGTGGCTGGAAGCATTCTCGGCAACCGGGTTCTTCGCAAGGAAGACCCGAAGTTCTTGACCACCGGCGGCAAGTACGTCGACGATCTCCTCGACGAGCCGAAGCTGGCCGGGGCGGCCCATGTGACCTACGTGCGATCGTCGGTCGCCCACGGTCGGATCCTCGGCATCGACACGTCGGCGGCGCTGGCGTTGCCGGGGGTGCTCGGCATCTTCACCGCCGCCGATCTCGGGCTGCAGGTCGAGCCATCCGCGTTCAACCCGACGGTGACGCGCGGCATGTTGGCGATCGACACGGTGCGATTCGTCGGCGAGCCGATCGCCGCGATCGTCACCGAGGATCGTCAGCAGGGCGAAGACGCGCTCGAGCAGGTGATCGTCGAGTACGACGTGCTCGAGGCCCTGGTCGACCCCGAGGCAGCGATGGTCTCGACCACGCTGCTGTACGAGGGCGCTGGCAGCAACGTGGTGTTCGACACGATGGCGCTCGGCATGCCCGACAACACCGGTGACGAGTACTTCGCCGACTGCCCCGTCGTGGTCACCGGACGGTTCGTCAACCAGCGCGTCGCCCCATGCCCGCTCGAGGTCCGCGGGTCGGCGGTCGCCTGGGTCTCCGAGGACGACGGCACGACCCGGTTGTACCAGTGGCTCAGCACCCAAGGTGCGCAAGGCGCCCGCGACACGATCATGGCCGGCAACGCCTTGACCAGCGAGCAACTGCGGGTCATCACCCCCGATGTCGGCGGCGGCTTCGGGGCCAAGATCACGTGCTACCCCGAAGAGGTCCTCCTCGGCATGCTGTCCAAGCGAGTCGGTCGTCCACTGCGCTGGCGCGAGAACCGGACCGAGTCGATGATGGCCCTTGGTCACGGACGTGGCCAGATCCAGTACGTGACGATGGGCGGCAACCGCGACGGCAAGGTCACCCACTACCGACTTCACGCCATCCAGGACTGCGGCGGATGGGTCGAGATCGGCACCATCCTGGCTCCGTTCATGACCCGGCCGATGTCGTCGGCCGTCTACGACATCCCCAACATCGAGTGCCGGACCACGAGCGTCGTCACCAACACGACACCGATCACTGCGTACCGCGGCGCCGGGCGACCCGAGGCGACAGCGGCCGCCGAGCGGTTGATGGACATGTTCGCCGCCGAGCTCGGCATGGATCCCGTCGAGGTGCGTCGCCGGAACCTGATCCCCAAGTTCTCCGAACCCCACACGACCGTCATCGGTCAGACCTATGACGTCGGCGACTTCGAAGGGGCACTCGACAAGGCCCTCGAGGCCGCCGATTACCCGGCGTTGCGGGCCGAGCAGGCCGCTCGGCGGGCCACCGGGTCCAGCAGGCAGCTCGGCATCGGCGTCAGCGTCTACGTCGAGATCACGGGTGGCGTCGACCCGTTCGGCGAGCACGCCAAGATCGAGGTGCTCGACGACGGCCGGGCCATCGTGTACACCGGCACGTCGCCGCACGGCCAGGGCCACGTCACCGCGTGGAGCATGCTGGCCCACGAACAGACCGGCATCCCGATGGACCAGATCGACCTCGTCTGGGGCGATACCGATCTGGTGCCGCAAGGCGTTGGCACGATGGGCTCGCGTTCGCTGCAACAAGGCGGTGCCGCGGTGTGGACTGCATCGGGCGAACTCGTCGACACGGCACGCAAGTTGGCCGCCAAGATGCTGGAGGCCAACGAAGCCGACATCGTGCTCGACAAGGACGCGGCGTCGTTCCATGTTGCCGGTACGCCCGCTGTCGCCAAGTCGTGGGCCGAACTGTCGGTGGCCGCGAGGACCGATGGCGACCTGAAGCACGGGCTGCAGGCGGCGACGTACTTCCAGGCGTCGAGCCCCACCTTCCCGTTCGGCGCCCACGTCGCGGTGGTGGAGGTCGACACCGAAACCGGGCAGGTACGACACCTTCGCCACGTCGCCTGCGACGATGCCGGGACCGTGCTGAACCCGTTGCTGCTGGAGGGCCAGATCCACGGCGGCGTTGCGCAGGGAACCGCCCAGGCGTTGCTCGAGGAAGTGCGCTACGACAGCGACGCCAACCCGATCACCTCGAACCTCGCCGACTACGCGTTCATCTCGGCGGCCGAGCTCCCGAGCTTCGAGATCGTGCACATGGAGACGCCGACGTTCGTCAACCCGTTGGGAGCCAAGGGCATCGGCGAGAGCGGCACGATCGGTTCGACACCGGCCGTGCAGTCAGCGGTCGTCGACGCTGTCGCCCATCTCGGCGTGCGTCACATCGACATGCCGTGCACGGCCGAACGGGTCTGGAACGCCATCCAAGCCGCCCGCCCGCAACCCTAGGCAAACAGTCGGAACAGCAGTCGCGTCAATTCGGCGCGTTCCGTCTCGGAGAGCGACACGAACCCAGGGATCTCGGCAGTGAACGGCCCGTCGATCGACGTGACCAAGTTGCGGCCGGCCGTGGTCAGCGCCAGCAACTTGACCCGTCGATCACCGGCGTCGACCCGGCGTTCGATCAGTCCGCGCTCCTCGAGGCGATCGGCGATGCCGGTCAGCGTCGACGCATCGCACGACAACACCTCGGCAACCGAGCCCATCGGAAGCGGCCCGTCGAGCAGCTTGCGCATCGCGATCGACTGCGGCGGCGTGAGGTCGATGGCGCGCATCCGCTTGTGCCAGATGTCGCGCATCCGGGCGATGACCAGCGCCAGTGCCTCGTCGAGCGCCGCGGTGGGAATGCGTTCGGGGTCGGGCACCCAACAAGTTTGACATACCCAGATATTTGGTGCAAGCTGAACATCTATGACCACCAAGCAACCACCCATCGTCGCCCACGGCCTGGTCCGTCACTTCGGCACGGTCAAGGCGGTCGACGGCGTCGATCTCGAGGTGCAAGAGGGCGAGATCTTCGGCTTCCTCGGTCCCAACGGGGCCGGCAAGAGCACGGTGATCCGCATGCTCACCACCTTGTTGAAACCGACGTCGGGCAGCGCCCAGGTCGCCGGATTCGACGTCGTCACCCAGGCCAACGACGTGCGCCGCAACATCGGTGTCGCGCTGCAGGACGCGGCGATCGATCCGTTGATGACCGGCAACGAGCTGTTGCACCTCCAGGCCGTCTTGTACGGGCTGCCCCCGGCGCAGGTGAAGCCCCGCGCCGACGAACTGCTCGAACGGGTCGGGTTGATCGGCGCGGCTGATCGGCGTGTCGGCACCTACTCGGGCGGGATGCGACGCCGGCTCGATCTGGCTCTGAGCCTGATCCATCAGCCGACGGTGCTGTTCCTCGACGAGCCGACCACCGGGCTCGACCCGATGAGCCGCATCACCCTGTGGGAGGAGGTTCGCCGCCTCAACGGCGAAGGCACCACGGTGCTGCTGACCACGCAGTACCTCGAAGAAGCCGATCAACTCGCCGACCGGGTCGCCATCATCGACCACGGCAAGATCGTCAAGGAGGGCACGCCGACCGAGTTGAAGGCTGCAGTCGGCGCGCCGACGTTGTTGATCTCGGTTCCC